>JANXZT010000222.1 GCA_025355395.1 Betaproteobacteria bacterium | reverse complement strand
AGCCCAGCACCGTCAGGGGCGCTTCGTGGTCGTCTCGCCGCCCGGCCATCGCCGCGGCCACCGCGGCCACCATTGCCGGCAGCGTGGAGATGGCCATTGAAGCATTGTGGGCCTTTGAAGCATTGTGGGCCTTTGAAGCATTGTGGGCCTTTGACGCGTTGTGGCCGTGCCCCGGCAGGTCCACCGCATGGACGCGGAACCGCGCCGCCAGCCGCGGCAGTACCGGCCCCCACAAGCCCGAATGCATGCCCCATCCATGCAACAGCACGAGCGGCGGGCCGGCCCCCACTGTCTCGACGTGCAGCACCGCACTCACGAATGTTGGGTGGCGCTTGGCGCGAAGGGGTTCGAGGATTGCGCCGCCAGCGCCTCCGCGTTAAGCGCCACGATGAGGGAATCGACGTCGGCAACGGTATGTGCCGCGCTCAAACTGATGCGCAGCCGCGCCGTCCCCCGAGGCACGGTCGGAGGGCGAATCGCGGGCACCCACAGGCCGCGTTGCCATAACGCGTCGGAAAGCGCCAGCGCCGCCGCATTGTCACCGACGATCAACGGCTGGATCGGCGTCGTCGACGTCCGTAGCCGCCACGGAAGTCCGCTCAAGCCCTCGCGCAATCGCGCGATGAGTGCCCGCAGATGGGCGCGGCGGGCGGTGCCTTCCTTGATCAGCTCGACGCTCACCAGCAATCCGGCAGCCAATGCGGCGGGCGCCGCGGTGGTGTAAATATAGGCGCGCGCGGTCTGCAGGATCGTTTCGATCACCGCCCCATGCGCCGCGACGAACGCCCCGGCAATTCCCGCGGCCTTGCCAAGGGTGCCCATCACCACCAGACGTTGCGAATCGATTCCCAATTCCGCGGCGGTCCCCCGCCCTTCTCCCAGAATGCCAAAGCCATGGGCGTCGTCGATCACCAGCAGCGCATCGAATTCATGCGCGAGATCGACGAGCGCGACCAGGGGCGCAATGTCGCCGTCCATGCTGAATACCGCGTCGGTCGCAATGATCTTGCGCCGCGCGCGCGAGCGTTGGAGGCGGTTGCGCAGCGCGGCCACGTCGCGATGCGGAAAGCGCACGAATTCGGCCCGCGAGAGCAGCGCGCCGTCGTTGAGGCACGCATGATTGAGGCGATCGGCAAAGATCGCATCGTGGCGCCCCGCAAGCGCGGTCAGAATGGCGAGATTGGCGAGATAGCCCGTCGAAAACGTGAGCGCACGGGCGTGGCTGCATGGCGCCACCCAGGCGGCGATCGCTTCTTCGAGCGCTGCATGCGGCGCGAAATGTCCGGCGACGAGAGGCGATGCGCCCGCACCCGCGCCCCATCGATCGATGCCATCGCGCACCGCCGCCATCACCCGGGGGTCGAAGGCCAAGCCCAGGTAGTCGTTGCTCGCAAAGGCAATCAACCGCCGGCCATCGACATCCACCCGCGGGCCTTGGGGACTGGCAATCGTGCGCCGCCTTCGGGCGAGGCCGGACGCGTCGCGATCGTGCAGGCCGCGTTGAAGCTCGGTGATGAAATCCGGCAGCGCCTCGGGTGTTTTGCACGCGTCGAGCACGGCGTTGCCGACCACGCGCTTCTCCGCCGGGCCGGAACTCAGGTGGAGGCCGGATGCGCGGCGAGCCCGAGCTTGCGCAAGAGGGCGCGATCGGCAGCGGCATCGGGATTGGCGGTAGTGAGAAGCCGATCGCCGTAAAAGATCGAATTGGCACCGGCCAGAAAGCACAACACCTGCACCGCCTCGCCCAATTCGCGCCGGCCCGCCGAAAGCCGCACCATCGCCTTGCCCATCGTGATTCGCGCCACCGCCACGGTGCGTACAAATTCAAGTGGATCGAGCGCGGCGTCGCCGCCCAGACGAGCGTGCAGCGGTGTGCCTTCGACCTGCACTAGGTGGTTGATGGGAACCGACTCCGGGTACGGATCGAGGTTGGCAAGCTGCGCGACCAGCGCCGCGCGCTGATGGCGCGATTCACCCATGCCGACGATGCCGCCGCAGCATACCTTCAGGCCCGACGCACGGACCCGGGACAGCGTCTCGAGCCGATCGTCGTAGTCGCGGGTGGTGACGATCTCGCCATAAAATTCCGGCGCGGTATCGAGGTTGTGGTTATAGTAGTCGAGGCCTGCCGCGCGTAACTGCTCCGCCTGGCCATCCTTCAGCATGCCAAGGGTTGCGCAAGTCTCGAGGCCGAGCGCCTTGACCGCGCGCACCATGTCGAGCACCGGCTCGAGGTCGCGCTGCTTCGGTCCCCGCCACGCCGCACCCATGCAGAAGCGCGTGGCACCGCTCGAGCGCGCGGCCCGCGCCGCGTCCACGACCGTCGGCAACGAAAGCAACGGCTCCTCTTCCACCCCGGTGTGATAGCGGCGCGCCTGCGGACAGTATCCGCAGTCCTCGGGGCAGCCGCCGGTCTTGATCGACAGCAGGGTGGACAGTTGCACGGTGTTCGGTGGGTGATGCGCCCGGTGCACCTCCTGGGCGCGATACATGAGATCGGCGAACGGCAAATCGAACAGCGCTTCGATCGATGCGACGGTCCATGGTGCGCGGCGTGTTGCGAGAGAAGGCGCGTCGGCGAGCGCCAGATCGGAATCGTCCATCCTGCAATCGTGCATCGTTCGTTCGGGGGATGGCATTACTCGGACCTCGGGCGTTAGGGTGTCGGCAGCATGGTCGCAACAGCGTTGCAGCGCGGCACTACAATCACCTGCATGCAGCGCACCGAGTGTCGAGGGGGGTCACGCGCTTTGTCAAATGGATTCGCAGGCGCATTTGACAGCCGCCCGCTCGCGCTCGCCCGCAGGATGCCGCGCTCGATCGGACAGGTGATGCAACGTGTGCGCATCGGCGTCGGCAATCTTGCCCGGCAGGCGCTGCCGCAATGCTGCGCGCTATGCACGGCCACCGCCGGCGACGCCTTGCTTTGCGGTGACTGCAGCGGCGCATTGCCACGTCTCGCGGCGCCATGCCCGCGATGCGCGTTGCCCACCGCGGGCGCAATCGAATGTGGCGCCTGTTTGCGCTCGCCACCGCCGTTCGTATCCACGCTTGCGGTGTACACGTATGCCTTTCCGGTCGATCGGCTGCTGCAGCGCCTCAAGTACTCCGGTGCGCTCGCACTCGCCGATTGGGCTGCCGCGGCGCTGGCACAGCGGGTGGTGGCGCAGGCGGGAGAGGAGGCGTCGCTGCCCGGCGTTTTGGTGGCGCTGCCGCTCGCACCGGTGCGCCAGCGCGAGCGTGGCTTCAATCAGGCCTACGAAATCACCCGGCGGGTGGCACCGCGGGTCGGTATCCCCGCCGCCATGTTGCTGGAGCGAGTGAAAAGCGGGCCACCCCAAGCCGCATTGCCGTGGTCTGGCCGCGCGGCAAACGTTCGCGGTGCGTTCGCCTGTCGCGGCGACGTGCGTGGCCGCAACATTGCGTTGGTGGACGATGTGATGACCACCGGCGCCACAATCGCCGAGGCCGCGCGCGCACTGCGCCGCGGTGGCGCCGCGTCGGTAGTGGTATGGGTGATCGCACGCACGCTGCCGCCGGGGCAATGAGGGCGCATGAAGCCGCCCGTGCTCCGACCCGGCCTCGCCGTCGTGCTCGTCGCCCCCGAAATTCCGCCCAACACCGGCAATATCATCCGGTTGTGCGCCAACACCGGTGCGGCGCTGCATCTGATCGAGCCGCTGGGCTTTCGCATCGAGGATCGCGCGTTGCGCCGCGCCGGCCTCGACTATCGCGAATACGCCACGGTCCATGTTCACCGTGATTTCAACGCCTGCGAGGAGGCCCTTGGTGGACCGCTGGCGCGCCGCTGGCTGGCGTTGACCACACGTGCATCGCATTCGCTGTACGACATGCACTTCGTGGCGAACGATGTTCTGGTGTTCGGTCGCGAGACGGCCGGCTTGCCGGAGCCGCTTCTCGCCCGCTTCCTTCCGGAGCGGCGGCTGCGCATCCCCATGCGCGCCGAGGTCCGCAGCCTCAACCTTTCCAACGCCGTGGCGATCGCGGTGTACGAGGCGTGGCGGCAAACCGGCTTCGAAGGCGCCGGGCGATGAACGCTGGGACGCCACCGTTCATGCCGGTGCTTGATGCGCGCCCTTCTTCGCCGGAACGAATCACGGTGTATCAGCGCGATTCGGCACGCGGCTCCCGGCGCAACAGCGCTTCGACCGCCGCTCGCGGCGCGACGCCGTCATAAAGGACGCGACAGACCGCTTCGCAAATGGGCATGTCGACGCCGTGATGCCGAGCGAGCGTCCGAACCGCGGCCGCAGCGGTGACGCCTTCCGCGACGTGACCGATTTCGTCGAGCACTGCCGGCAACGGCTTTCCCTGCGCCAGCGCCAGGCCGACGCGGCGGTTGCGGGAGAGATCTCCGGTGCAGGTAAGCACGAGATCGCCGAGGCCCGCGAGCCCCATCAACGTTTCGCGCTGGCCGCCGAGCGCCGCGGAGAGCCGGCCGGTTTCCGCGAGGCCCCGGGTGATGATGGCGGCCCGGGCGTTGTGGCCGAACCCCAGGCCGTCGCTCGCGCCCGCTGCGATTGCCAGCACGTTCTTCACCGCACCGCCGACCTCGACGCCTGTGATGTCGTCGCTTTCGTAGGCCCGCAACGTATCGGCGCGCAACAGCGCCGCGAGTTGCGCGGCGAGATTCGGCGCGGTCGCCGCGACAGCTACGGCGGTGGGCAAGCCACGCGCAACCTCTTCGGCGAAACTGGGGCCCGAGATGACGCCCACAGCGGCAGGCCAGCGTGGCGCCATGACCTGGTGCGCAAGCGCCGCGCCGGCCGGAAACTCTCGCGTGACGGCGACACGCAGGAATCCCTTCGAAAGCCAAGCGAGCGGCGCGCTTGCGCCGGTCTCCCGCAACGCCTCGACCAGTTCCGCAATCGCGGCCATCGGCGTCGCCAACACCAGGAAGTCCGCCTCGCCCGCAGCCTGCAGGTCCGCGGTTACCGCGACCGATGGAGGAAAGCCGATGCCAGGCAGGTAGCGTGCGTTGGTGCGCGCCACGGCCATCGCTTCGGCCTGCCGTGGATCGCGCGCCCACAGCCGCACGCGGATGTCCGCACGTCGCGCGAGATGCACGGCAAGGGCGGTGCCCCAGGCGCCCGCTCCCAGCATGCCGATGACAATACTCACGGGATGAAACCGGACATCGGGGCGAACAAGCAGAACCGCCGACGTTAGAACCCGAAGACCTGGGCGATACGCACGTACCCGGCCTGACCGTCGCGATGGCGTACCTTGACCCATCCCGGCGATGCCGTCGCCAGCGGCGAAGGGGCGGGCTCCGCGAGTTCCAGCACGACGTTTTGCTCGGCCCTGAACACGATGGGAGCTGCGTCCTGCGGATTGGCACGAACCTCGGCCGTCGGTGTGCGAACGACAAGCGCGCGCTTGTCCGTCAGCCCCTTCTTTTCCACCCAGCCGATCGTGCCCCCGGCGTCGCGAACCTTGGTCCAGCCTTCGAGCGCGACGATCACTTCGAGCGGCGTTTCGCGGCCCAGCAGGAAAAGCGGCTTAGCCTTGCTCGACGGCGCGTCGTAAAGCACGGTCGCGGGCTCGGTCGTGGCCCGGTAATCGGCCGCCAGCGCGTCCGACACGGCAATGACCGCCAGCGCGGCGGCGAAGATCGGCGAGCCCCGAAGACTGCGCATTGGCTGCCTAATTTGCGGCCGTCGGGCCACCCGCCTGCGCCTGCGCAAGTTGTTGCTGGAAAAGCGCTTCGAAATTGATGGGCGCAAGGTGCACCGGCGGGAAACCGGCGCGTCCGACAGCATCCGCCAGGGTTTCCCGAACGTACGGAAACAGCACAGTGGGACAGTGGATCGCAAGCACCGGCTGGAGCTGGTCTTGCGGGACACCCTTGATGGTGAACAATCCGGCTTGCGCGGCCTCCACCAGGAAGAGCGTCTTGTCACCGACGCGAGCGGTGATGGTGACCGTCAATACGCATTCATATATGTCGGGCTGCACCTGCTCGCCGCGGGTGCGAAGACCCACCTCGATCTGCGGCGACACCTGCGTCATGAAGGATTGCGGCGCCCCTGGGCTTTCGAGAGAAAGGTCCTTGACGTAGATCTTTTCGATCGAAAACGTGACGGCGCCGGCATTGTCGACGGCGATTTCGGGCGCTGCTTGAAGTTCGGCCATGACTGCAAGTCCTGAAGAGGGGTCAAACGCGGGATTTTACCTTACCCACCCTCAGGGCTCGCCTCCCGGATGGCCCGACAGCAGCGGCTCCAGCCCGCCGGCCCGGTCGAGCGCCACCAGGTCGTCGTAGCCCCCCACATGAACATCGCCGATCCAGATCTGGGGCACGGTGCGCCGTCCGGTCTCCTGCACCATCTTCTGCCACATCGATGGCTCGAGATCCACCCGCACCTTGGTGATTTCCTGCACTCCCCTGGCGCGCAGCAGCCGCTCGGCCTGGATGCAGAACGGGCAGACACCGGTGGCATACATGGTGATGGAAGGCGCCATCACGGCAACCCGCCGTTCGGACTGTTCATTTCGCGACGGGGAGCCCCGCCTGCCGCCACGCTGCCATCCCGCCGCGCAAGCCGAAGATCTCCTTGAACCCGAGCTTCACCAACACCCGCGCGGCGGGAGCGGTGCGATGGCCGCGGGCACAATAGACGATCACCGTGCGACTCTTGAGCGGCGCCAGCTCGTTGCCGCGGGCACCGAGCTGGGACAGCGGTATGTGCACTGCGTTGGGCAGCTTGCCGCCCTCGAACTCCTTCACCTCGCGCACATCGAGGATGACGGGGTCGCAGTCATTGATGAGCCGCGTTGCTTCCAGCGTCCCAAGCTGCTTGAGCGACGAGATGCGTTGTTGCACCAACGGCCACAGCAGCATCGCCCCAGAGGCGAAGAAGACCAGGACCAGCATCCAGTTGTTCTGCAGGAACGACATTGGGGAACCTCTGAATAACTCGCATGCGATTGCGACGGTTGTGTTTCGGGATGGATGGCCTCAGTTGCCAAATGCGGCGCGTGCTTCCGAGTTTGCCAACTGAGGCTCCTCGGCATCGTAGCTCGTCGAGCTTCGACGCGCCGCCGTTGACAAATAAGGAAATCATCCGCATTCGGCCCTGCAACGCAATCACATCGGAGTTGTTCAGAGGCTCCTTAGTGCAGCCATGAACATCGGCCGCGAAGGCACGGAAGGTAAAATGATAGCGTACCGTGCTTGTCGTGGGTTCGCTCGCGGCAGCGCGAGGGCTCGCCGGCGGCCGTTGCCCTTCGCATCGTCCAAATCTTCATATGATCGCTTCGACGGCATCCATGAACTCCATCGTCACCGGCGCCAAGCCCGCGGTTCGCCCTGCCGTGCTGCTAATCCTCGACGGCTTCGGCTGCCGCGAGGACGCGCCGGATAACGCGATCGCGCGCGCGCGCATGCCGCATTGGCGGGAGCTCATGGCGCACTGCCCGCACACCGCCATTGATGCGTCCGAGCGCTACGTTGGCCTGCCCGGCGGCCAGATGGGCAACTCCGAGGTCGGGCATCTCAACATGGGGTCGGGACGCGTGGTCTTTCAGGATTTCACGCGTATCGACCACGCCATCGAATCCGGCGAGTTCGTTCGCAATCCCGTGCTGTGCGACGCGGTGGACACTGCCAAACGCAATGACCGCGCGATCCACATCATGGGACTCGTCTCACCGGGCGGCGTGCACAGCCACGAACGCCAGCTCGCGGCAATGGTCGAGCTCGCCACGACGCGGGGCGCCCCCGACGTTTTCGTGCATTGTTTTCTGGATGGCCGCGATACTCCGCCGCGAAGCGCTGCCGCCCCGCTTGCCGCCATGCAGGATGCCTGCAACCGGCGTCCGCACGCGCGCATTGCGGGCATCGTCGGCCGTTATTACGCGATGGATCGCGATCAGCGCTGGGAACGCGTGCAAAGGGCCTTCGATCTCGTGGCCGACGGCAAGGCGCCATTCACCGCGCCGGACGCGCTGGCCGCATTGCAGGCAGCGTATGCCCGGGGCGAAACCGACGAGTTCGTGCAACCGACATGCATTGTCGCGCCTGGCGGCAGTGCGGCCCGAATGGCCGACGGCGATGTGGTGGTGTTCATGAACTTCCGCGCCGACCGCGCCCGCGAGATCACCCGGGCCCTCACCGCCCCTGACTTCACCGGGTTCGTACGCCCGCGCTTGCCGCAGCTTGGCCGCTATGTCTGCCTCACGAGCTACGGCGATGAGTTCGCGCACCTTCCCATCGCGTTTGGCCCCCAGTCGGTTGCGAACGGCTTCGGTGAATACATTGCGCACCTCGGGCTTTCGCAACTGCGCATCGCGGAGACGGAAAAGTACGCCCACGTCACTTATTTCTTCAGCGGCGGAAGGGAAGCGCCGTATCCGCGCGAAGACCGTGTGCTGGTGCCCTCACCGAAAGTCGCCACCTACGATCTGCACCCCGAGATGAGCGCATTCGAATTGACCGACAAGTTGGTCGCCGCCATCGGCAGCGGCCGATACGATGCGATCGTATGCAATTACGCCAACGCTGACATGGTAGGCCACACCGGCAAGCTCGACGCCGCCATTCGTGCCGTGGAAACCCTCGATGGATGCATTGGACGGGTCGTGGCGGCCGCCCGGCAGGCCGGTGGCGAAGTCCTCATCACCGCCGATCACGGCAATGTCGAAAAGATGCACGATGAGCGCACCGGCCAGCCCCACACCGCGCACACTCTGAGCCTCGTCCCGCTCGTTTATGTCGGTCGTCCCGCCCGCATGCTCCACGGCGGATCGCTTCAGGACGTGGCACCCACGCTGCTCGCGATGATGGGCCTGCCGCAACCCTCGGAGATGACCGGGCATGCCTTGATCGCGCTTTTGGCTGACCGCTCGGGGAACTTGCGGGCCACGTCGACGCCCAAGGAGAGGCAGCGGGGCGGCCATCCGTCCGGCTGAATCGAGGGGTATACTTTGAGGTTCATTGCCAAGGTGTCGCGGCCGGGTCGACGTACCGCCGCGCGGCTTGGTTCGAAGGCACGCAAGGAGCAAGGATTCATGACCAACGGCTGGAAGAAGGCAGGACTCATCGGCATGGGCGCGGTGCTGGGGGTATTGCTATCCCTCAATTTCTCCGCTGTCGCGCAGCGCGAGCAGAAGCTTCCCATTCCCTACGAGGATCTGCAGCTCTTCGCCGCGGTTTTCGGCAAGATCAAAAGCGATTACGTCGAGCCGGTATCGGACGACAAGCTCATTCGCGAGGCCATCAACGGGATGGTGCGCGGGCTCGACCCCCATTCCGACTTCCTGGATGCGGAGGCCTTCAAGGAGCTTCAGGTCTCGACCCAGGGCAAGTTCGGCGGCCTTGGCATCGAGGTTGGGATCGAGGAAGGCATCGTGCGGGTCGTGTCGCCCATCGAGGACACCCCGGCCTTTCGCGCCGGCATCAAGGCCGGCGACCTGATTGTCAAGATCGACGATGTCGCCACCCGCGGCATGCCGCTGGGCAAGGCGGTGGAAAAGATGCGCGGCAAGCCCGGCACTCCGGTGGTCCTGACCGTGGTGCGCAGGGATGCCGATGCCCCCCTCAACTTCACCATCATGCGCGAAGAGATCAACGTCAAGAGCGTGCGCGCCAAGGGGCTCGAGCCCGGTTACGGTTACATCCGGGTGCGCAACTTCCAGGAACGCACCGGCGAGGATCTCGCCAAGGCGTTGAAGGACATGTTCAAGCCGGGCGACATAAAGGGTCTGGTGCTGGACTTGCGTGCCGACCCCGGCGGCCTCCTGAACCAGGCGGTCGCGGTTTCGGCGGCGTTCCTGCCCAAGGACGCATTGGTGGTCTACACCGATGGCCGCACGGCCGATGCACACATGCGTCTTTCCGCCAGTCGCGAGAATTACACCCGCCGAGGCGAGGATTACCTTCGCGATCTACCCGCCGCCGTGAAGAAGGTGCCGATGGTGGTGCTGGTGGATGGCGGCACGGCGTCGGCCTCCGAAATCGTCGCTGGCGCATTGCAGGATCACAAGCGGGCCACGGTGCTCGGCGCGCAGACCTTCGGCAAGGGCTCGGTGCAAACCATTCTGCCGCTTTCGAACAACGCTGGCCTGAAGCTCACCACCGCCCGCTACTTCACGCCGGCCGGACGCTCCATCCAGGCCAAGGGCATCGAGCCCGACATTTTTGTCGATGATGGCCGCGACTCGCCCAATCGCATCCGGGAGGCGAATCTCGAGCGTCATCTCGACATCGGCAAGGGCGAGGTCAAGCTCGGGCCGACGGATACGCGCGCCAAGACCGACGCGAAGCCCCTCGATCAGCCGACGGACAAGGCGCTGCCCACACCGGACAAGGATGCCCCGAAGAGCGACAAGCCGACGACGGCCACGCCGTCTAAGCCCTTCGAGTTCGGCGGCGCCGAGGATTTCCAGCTGGCGCAGGCACTGAACCTGCTCAAGGGGCAGCCGGTACTGGCATCGAACAAGGCGCTCTCGGCGCAGGCGAAGCCGAACTGACGTTACTCGCGATCGCAATGTAACGGTCGTCCGGTCGGCCGTAGCGACAATGGCCTCGAGGCAGCGACGTGGCCGCACACCGGGAC
>JANXZT010000521.1 GCA_025355395.1 Betaproteobacteria bacterium | reverse complement strand
GCTCGCCGCGCTGCCATTTCTTTCCCATTACACCACTGACGAGCAGGCGCGGCTGCGGGCCAAGGTGGTCCTGTTCCTGGACGCCAAGACCATTGTCGGCGCCGGTGGTCACGAGGTCACGCCGCTGCAGCGGGAGGTCATTGCGGCGCAGGCGTGCGTGCTGGTATTGAACCTCGACCTTTCGCTCTACGGCGGTTGGGAAAGCGTGATCGTCTATCCCGGCGAGTTCGTGCCGGACTGGGAATGGGAGGACGAGGCAGGCGTCGTGCACAGGAATGACGACCCGCTGGCGGGAGAGTCGATGCCGGGCGGCCCGGTGGTGCTGTCGTGGCCGGACGTCGAGGCGGGTACCGATTGGGAGGCAACCGGTATCAACCTCGTGGTGCACGAGTTTGCGCACAAGCTCGACATGTGCAGCGGCGCGGCCGATGGCTTTCCGCCCCTTCCGTCCGCCATGCCCCGTGCGGCATGGAAAGCGGCATTGCAGGGCGCATTCGAAGACTTTTGCGGTCGCGTCGCGCGCGGCGAGCAAACCGCGATCGATACCTATGCGGCGGAGCACCCTGCGGAATTCTTCGCCGTGCTCTCCGAAGTGTTTTTCGCCGAGCCCGAACTGCTGCGCGCCGAATATCCGGCGGTGTACGAACAGTTCGCGCGGTTCTATCGCCAGGATCCGGCTGCGCGCGGTAGGGCGGGTCTGCCCTAGCGCGAAAACTTCATGCCGGAGGCAGCGCCCGCGCGACGATGGCCGCGGTGGGCGCATCCGCATGGAGCGTCCCGAACGCCGCACCCCCGAAGCACTCCATCCCCAGCCGTGAATTGCAGAATGCGCTCGCGAGCTCCGCCGGGGCGTGGCGCAACAACAGCGACGCCTGAAACAGGGTTGCCAGCGACTGTGCCATCCGGCGTGCCTGGTCCGGTGCGAAATTGCGAGCCGCCACGCGCGCCCCGAATGCCGTCAGTGCGTCGTCGTAGTGTCGATGGTTGCCGCGGGCCAGTGCCAATTCGGTCAGGACGGCGTCGACGCTTGCAGGCTCGCGCTCGGCCGTGCGCAGCATGTCAAGGCACATAACGTTGCCCGAGCCTTCCCAGATCGAGTTGACCGGCAGCTCACGATAAAGACGCGGCATGAAGGAAGTCTCGACGTAACCGTTGCCCCCCAGCACTTCCATGGCTTCGGCGGCGAGTGCCGGCCCGCGTTTGCAGATCCAGAATTTGGCGGCGGGGGTCAGCAAGCGGGCAAGTGCATGGTCCGTGGTGCCCGGACGCGCCTCGAAGGCCCGCGCCAGCCGTAACGCGAGCGCGGTCGCAGCTTCGACCTCCAGCGCGAGATCAGCGAGCACGTTGCGCATCAGCGGCTGGTCGATCAACAGGCGCCCGAATGCCACGCGGTGACGCGCGTGATGCAGCGCTCGCGCCAGCGCCGCACGCATGATGCCGGTACTGCCGAGAATGCAATCGAGCCGCGTGTAGCGCACCATTTCCAGAATCGTCGCGACGCCACGGCCGGGCGCTCCCAAACCAAAGCCGTGTGCGGCGTCGAACTCAACCTCGGAAGACGCGTTGGACCGGTTGCCGAGCTTGTCCTTCAATCGAT
Organism: Betaproteobacteria bacterium; assembly: GCA_025355395.1. GTDB lineage: Bacteria > Pseudomonadota > Gammaproteobacteria > Burkholderiales > Casimicrobiaceae > CAIWHR01. The sequence goes on along the minus strand of JANXZT010000521.1, from coordinate 6,384 downwards.
TGATGCGCACCGTGTTGCGCTGGCCGGCCGGATCGAAGCGGGGCACCAGGAAGCACGAAAGTCCCGCCTCTTCCTGCGCCAGCACGAGGTGCGCATCGGACTGCGGCACCGAAAGGAACCACTTGTGGCCCGTGAGGCGATAGCCGTCGTTGCCGTCGCGTTGTGCGTGGGTGACATTGGCGCGAACGTCCGAACCGCCCTGCCGCTCCGTCATGCCCATGCCGATCAGCGCACCGGTCTTCTGTGTTACCGGCAATGATCGAGGATCGTGCTGCCGTGAAAGCAATCGCGGCAGCCACACCGCTTCGAGCTCGGGCCTGTCAACGGCGTGGCGGCGCAACACCGGAATGCCGGCAAAGGTCATCGTGATCGGACACTGCGTGCCGTTCTCGACCTGTGCGTGCAGCAACACCTTCGTCGCCCGCGCGACCTGCGCCCCCGGCACCGCATCGATCCATGGGTCGCAATGCTCGCCGGCTTCCTTGCCGATGCGCATCAGAGCATCCCAGGCCGGATGAAAGCTGACTTCATCGATTCGCTCACCGCGTGCATCATGGGTGTGCAGCTCCGGCGGGTAGCGGTTGGCGGCGTCACCCAGGACGAGCACTTCGGCTGTTCCCAGGAGCGCGCCGAAGGCTTTGAGCGCCGGATGCGACGCGGCGGCGCCTTCGCGCGCAACGGCTTCGCCGAGTGCGCGATCATCGAGGAACAGATTCCGGTTCGCGTAGTCCGGCGGCTGATTGGGGAAGGGGGTAGAGATCATGGTGCGCGGATCACGTCCTTGTGGCGCGCATGTTGCGCGCATGTTGCGGGCATGACGACGGTCGCTGTCGACAGCCGGAAGCACGTTTCCCGCTACTTGGCTGGTGGCCGTGGTGCCGACTTGGGACGAAACGCTCGACAGACTTCTTCGTGCGTCTCGATGTAGGGGCCGCCGATCAGATCGATGCAATATGGCACCGCCGGAAAGATGCCATCGAGGGTTTCCTTGATGGCCTTCGGTTGTCCGGGCAGGTTGACAATGAGTGCGCGGCCCCGGATCACGCCGACCTGGCGCGACAGAATCGCCGTCGGCACGTACTTTAGGCTTACCTGGCGCATCTGCTCGCCAAAACCAGGCAGCACTTTGTGGGCCACAGCCAGTGTCGCTTCAGGCGTTACATCGCGCACTGCCGGGCCGGTGCCTCCGGTTGTCAACACCAGATGGCAGCCGGCAATGTCCACCAGCTCGACCAGCGTGCGCTCGATGGTTGCCTGCTCGTCTGGAATCAACCGGGTTTCCATCTGCCACGGCGAACGCAGTGCCGCCGTGAACCAGTCGCGAAGGCCTGGGATGCCCTGATCCTGATAGACACCCGCGGACGCGCGGTCGGAAATCGAGACGAGGCCGATCGACAGGTTATTCGAAGAGGTGTGCATGGGATCGGTCATGGCGAGGGCGGTTCGAAACGTTCTGCCGGTGTGGTGTCAAACAAGGACTTCAAGGCGCGAAAGAGATCACGATACGCGTGCGGCGGCGAGGTCTTGGCGCGCTCGTCGCGGGCCTTGGCGATCAAGGCGCGAAAACGCGGCCGATCGAGCGTTGGACGCTCCGCAGCAAGGAGGTCGAGCGCATCGGGCTCCTCGAGCAATCGATCGCGCCAGCGCTCGAGTGCATGCTGGTGCGCGGCGTCGAGCGCACGGCCGTGCGCCAGCGCGTCGAGCCAGCCGGCAATCGGAGCCGGATCGACGCCGCGCATCAGGCGGCCGATGTATTGGAGCTGGCGTTTGCGCCCGCCGCGCGCATGGATGCCGCGCGCCTGCAGCACTGCCTCGCTCAGCCGCTCGGGCAATTCCACATCCGTGAGGAGTAATGCCAGTTGCCGTGGCTCGAGGTCGACCAGCGCTTCGCCCAAGTCCTGCAACGCGTGCATGGTTGCCTTGCGACGGGTCTTGGATTCGGCCGCCTCTTCCACATCCGCGGGGCGGGGCTCGGCTGCCGGCAGGTGCTGCTTGCGGTGCGATTCGTCGGGTCGGGACAAAGTTCAGGCGGGAAAGGGTGTGCCGGCGGGTCCGTCGTGCCGATAAGGAAAGGACCGTTTGCTATGATAGCCCACCCTCTTGATGCAAGGAGATCGCGACGCGCGGCGGGCCGGAAAAGAATCCGTCGACGCGCGTGTCCGCCCAATGCGCCCGCGCCGACGCCTCCACCCGAAGTGTCAATCCCTCCGCAACCGCACCTCCCGTTATCGCCGCCAATGACCGCATCCGTCTCCTCTCACCGGCCTTCCTCCGAAGAACGTCTGCCGCTGCCCACGCCTGAGCTCGAACGCGTCGCCCAGGCCGTACTCCGCGCCGCGCGTTCGGGCGGCGCCACCGCCGCGGAAACCGACGTTTCGCAGGCCGTCGGCTTGAGCGTGACGGTGCGCAAGGACGAGGTCGAAACGATCGCCTACAACCGCGACAAGGGCATCAGCGTCACGACGTATGTGGGGCAACGTCGCGGACATGCGAGCACCGCCGATTTTTCGGCCGATGCGATCCAGGCGACGGTCGAGAAGGCGCTCACCATTGCCCGCTACACGGCCGATGATCCGGCTTCCGGACTCGCCGATCCGGATCGGCTCGCGCGCGTGATCCCGGACCTCGATCTTTATCACCCGTGGGATTTGAGCGTCGATGAGGCGGTCGCGCTGGGCCGCGAGGCGGAGGCGGCCGCGCTTTCGGTCGATACGCGCCTGACCAACACCGAAGGCGCGACGGTCGCGCGCAGCGAATCGGAGTTCGTGTACGCCAACAGCAATGGTTTCTCCGGCGGCTATCGCAATTCACGCCACCATATCGATTGCTCGGTGATCGGTGATGACGATGGCGGCATGCAGCGCGATTACTGGTACACCACCGGACGGGCGGCGAGCGACCTCCTGCCGGCGAGAGAAGTAGGGCGGATCGCGGGCGCGCGCACCGCTCGCCGGTTGAATGCAAGGCAGCTCGACACCGTCGAATGCCCGGTGCTCTTCGAAGCGCAGGAGGCCGCCGATCTGATCGGGTTTTTCGTGGGCGCCGTCTCGGGCGGCGCGCTCTATCGCAAGTCGTCGTTCCTGCTCGATTCACTTGGGTGCTGCGTGTTCTCGCCGAATGTCTCGATTCGCGAGGAGCCGCATCTGCCGCGGGCACGCGGCAGTACGCCGTTCGACAATGAAGGGGTGGCCACCGCGCCTCGGGACATTGTCAAGGCTGGCGTGTTGCAGGGCTATTTTTTGGGCAGCTATTCCGCGCGCAAGCTCGGCATGACCACCACCGGCAACGCCGGCGGCAATCACAATCTCGTCGTGAGCCACGGCGACGACGATCTCGATGCAATGATGCGTCGGATGGGTCGGGGCTTGCTCGTGACCGAGCAACTGGGGCAGGGAGTCAATCCGGTCACCGGAGATTTCTCGCGCGGAGTGGCGGGGTTCTGGATCGAGGGCGGCGAGATCGCCTACCCGGTGGAGGAAATCACCATCGCGGGCAACCTGAAGGACATGTTCCGCGACATTGTGGCGATCGGCCGCGATGTCGATCGTCGCGGCTCGCGACACGTCGGCTCCGTGCTCGTCGGGCGCATGACGGTGGCCGGCCGCTAGACCGCTGGCTATCGGCGCCGACACCACCATGCTCGAGCCGATCTTCCTCTGGCTAAGGTCGCTCAACGATCCGCTGCGAAGCCAAAAGACGGCCGCGCGATGGATCTCGGCACTCGGCACTGACACGATGACGGTGCAGCGCGACGCGCTGGAGCTTGTCGCGCAGTTTCCCGGCAACCGCCGCACGGTCGGGATCGGCCAGGTGGACGCGCTGCTACGCGTCGATGCGAGGCTCGAGCTCGTGATCGCGCACCTTACGCAGCAATATACCGCCACCTACACCCGAAGCTCGAGTGTGGAATCGCGGTTGTGGCATTGCGTATTCGATCTCGTCAAGGCGTTCACATCGGCCTACCAGGCGGCCCTCAAGGCGGGTTATCCGCATGTTGACAACAAGCGCTGGCGCGCACTCCTGCCATGGGTGCTGGTGCGGCTCGCGCACTACAAGGGCATTGACGGCAAGTTCCGGTTGTTCCGCTACGGTCACTGGATTCCCGCGCAATGGCGCGAAGTCCACGAGCTCTACGAATTCGCGCGCATGCGTGGCTGGCAGCGCGAGCAACTGGTGTTCGGCTCGGCCCCGTTCTCACACCCGGGTGTGTGCGTCGAGCAGGAATATCTGCAGACGCTGCTCCTGATGCGGCTGGATTCGGGCAATTTCACGCCGGATCAGGTCGAATGGGTCGCCCGCCAGCTCGAGGATTGGGCCCCTTCGTTGGCACTGGTGCCGCCGCCGGGCAATGGCGCGAGCTTTTACGTGGATCTCACCGGCACGCAAGGATTGCGGCGACTCGATCGGCCGCATGCCGGCGGACGATTGCTGTTTCTGGACGCGGGCCCGATTTACCAGCGGGTCGTCGAGCGCATGCGTTGGCTGCCCGAGCAGGACGATGACACCGCGAAACCCGGCGAAATGCCGGCGCGCGAGCAACGGCTCCTGTTGATGCGCTTGGCGTCACTGTTCGGGCCTGACGCCCTGGCGATGGCACCGCGCGCACCGCGCTACGCGACCGATGCGGAGGTGCGGGTCGTCGTCGGCCTCCAGGCGATTTGTCGGGCGGTTGCCGAGATCGCGCGGTTGCCGGAATCGGCGCGCACCGCGGCCGTAAAGACGAGTTACGACGAGATTACCCAGTTGGTGACCCCGACGGTCAATCCGGAATCGGTGGCGCGGCGGGTGCGCGGCTCGACCTGGAAAATGGCCGACCGCAGCGACAGCGGCTGCCGCCTGACCGCACCCTCCGGCGAGGCCCCGTCGCGGCTGGGAGAGCTCCTGGCGATCAAGGAAGACGAGACCTGGTCGCTCGCGGTGGTGCGGCGGATGCAGCGCCACCAGATTGACGAGGTGACCGTCGGCGTGGAGATCGTCGCCCGCCGCTTGGTGCGGGTGCTGTTGCGCAATTGGCTTGCACCGACTGAAGCCGAGCGCAGCAGCGAGCGTCCTTTTTTCGGGGTCTATGTCCCCGCCCATCCGGAAAACCGGCGCGTATCCCAGCGCAGCCTCATCGGCCCCGACGATAAATTCCTGCCCGGCGGCATGGTGGAGCTCGATACCGGCAACGCCCGCTACCTGATTCGCTTCACCCACACCTTCGAGCGCCAAGCCGGCTGGGCGTGGGCAATGTTTACCGCGGTACGCAAGCTCGGCGAGTAACGGTCGAGTGCGGTCCCGTCTCGCACGTCGAGGGGGGCGTCACGCCGTCGCGTCACGCAGACGGATCGGGCAGACGGATCGGAGCGGGCAGGGAGTGCAAATTCGGATAGAATCGCGCGCATCAAGCATGGGACCGCGCCCGTCGGATGCCGCCGCCAGCGGTTTCCGCATCGAAACCGGATGCTTGTGTATCGTCGGCCCTGACCGGCTGCAGACCCTGATAGAGAGGAGATTCACCATGCAACGTCGTTCTTTCCTGAAGAAGGCTGGCGCGGGCGCCGCCATCGGCGCACTGGCTGCACCGGCTTATGCGCAGGGCGCACCGGAAGTGAAGTGGCGCCTGGCATCGAGCTTTCCCAAGAGCCTCGACACCCTCTACGGCGCGGCCGAGGTCATTTCGAAGCGGGTGGCCGCGGCGACCAACAACAAATTCCAGATCCAGAACTTTGCCGCGGGCGAAATTGTGCCGGCGTTCGGCGTCGTGGATGCGGTCCAAAACGGCACGGTCGAGTGCTGCCATACCGCACCGTACTATTTTTTCGGCAAGGATCCGACGTTCGCCTTTAGCTGCGCCATTCCGTTCGGCATGAACTGCCGCCAGCAGAACGCCTGGATGTACCACGGCGGCGGCATGCAGCTCATGCGCGAGTTTTACAAACAGTACAACATCATCAACTTTCCGGCCGGCAACACCGGGGCGCAGATGGGTGGCTTCTTCCGCAAGGAATTGAAGACTGTCAATGACATGAAGGGCCTCAAGATGCGCATCGGGGGCTTCGCCGGCGTGGTCCTGCAGAAGCTCGGCCTCGTGCCGCAGCAGATCCCGGGTGGCGACATCTACCCGGCGCTGGAAAAAGGGACGATCGACGCGGCCGAATGGGTCGGTCCGTACGATGACGAAAAGCTGGGCCTCTACAAGGTCGCCAAGTACTACTACTACCCCGGCTGGTGGGAAGGCGGTCCCGAGATCGACCTCTTCGTCAACCAGAAGGCATGGGATGCGCTGCCGAAGGATTATCAGGCGATCCTCGAGGCAGCGTATCCCATGCCTTCTGGTTGACGAAGAGGTCGATCTCGGGACCGCCTTCCCACCAGCCGGGGTAGTAGTAGTACTTGGCGACC
>JANXZT010000210.1 GCA_025355395.1 Betaproteobacteria bacterium | reverse complement strand
TTCACCGGCGGGATAGGCCTCGGCGTGGATGTATGAGATTTCCTTGAGCTTGAGCGCGCCCTCGAGCGCGATGGGGTAATGCAGGCCCCGGCCAAGGAAGAGCGCATTCTGCTTCTTCGCGAATTGCTCGGCCCAGGCAATCACCTGCGGCTCGAGCGCCAGCGCGGCCTGCAGCGCGGCGGGCAGGTGGCGCAACCCACGCAGCCAGTACGCTTCGGTCTCCTCCGAGAGGTGCTCGCGCAGTTTGGCGAGTGTCAATGCCAGCAGGAACAGCGCAACCAGTTGCGTGGTGAAGGCCTTGGTCGATGCGACGCCGATTTCGGTGCCGGCGCGGGTGAGATAAGAGAACTCGGTCTGGCGCACCATCGAGCTGGTAGCGACATTGCAGATCGAGAGCGTGTGGCGGTGGCCCAGATCCTTGGCGTGCTTCAACGCTGCCAGCGTGTCCGCGGTTTCGCCGGATTGGGAAACGACGACCACCAGCGCCTTCGGATTCGGCACGCTGTCGCGGTAACGGTATTCACTCGCGATCTCGACCAGGCACGGTATTTTGGCGAGGGATTCGATCCATTGCTTGGCCACCAGGCTCGAGTAATAGCTCGTGCCGCAGGCAAGAATCAATACGCTGTCGACGCGGCCCAGGACTTCGGCGGCCGTCGCGCCGAATAGCTGCGGCTCGATTCGCGCAATGCCTTCGAGGGTCTCGGCCACGGCGCGCGGCTGCTCGAAAATTTCCTTCTGCATGTAGTGCCGGTAGGGCCCGAGTTGCACCGCATCGGCGGAGCCCTGAATATTGACGATCGGCCGCTCCACGGGCTCATTGCGCGCGTCGTAGATCACGTAGCCCTCGCGGTGCACGTCGGCCGCATCGCCTTCCTCGAGATAGGCGACGCGTCGTGTGACCGACAGCAGCGCGGCGGCATCGGAGGCCAGGAAATGGTCGTCTTCGCCAATGCCGACGACCAGCGGGCTGCCCTGCCGCGCACCCACGACGCGCCCGGGCTCGCGGGTGGAGATGACGGCGATCGCATACGCGCCATGAAACTCGGCCACGGCCGCCTTCACTGCCCGTAACAGGTCGCCGCCGCCCGGCGCATGCCAATGCGAATGCACGAGATGCGCAATCACTTCGGTATCGGTCTGGGTTGCGAACACGTAGCCCCGCGCCTCCAGTTGCGCGCGAAGCACTTCGAAATTTTCGATGATGCCGTTGTGGACGACCGCGATTTCGCCGCCCGAGACGTGCGGATGAGCGTTGATGGGTGTTGGCGCGCCGTGGGTTGCCCACCGGGTGTGAGAGATCCCCGTCATGCCCACGAGTTGCGTGGCCTCCGCCTGCTCCGCGAGATCAGCCACCCGCGAGGTGGTCACCAACCGTGCAAGCTCGGTGCCCGCGAGCGCGCTGCCATTGATATTGCGCAATATCGCGAGCCCGGTCGAATCGTAACCGCGATATTCGAGCCGGCGCACGCCGTCGATGAGGAGCGGTACGACGTTGCGGGGAGAGGTGGCGCCGACGATGCCGCACATGTTTTGTCCCTCGGTGTCAGAGCTGCCGCGCGCCGGGCCTGCTCACGTTGTCGCGGATGCATGCCTCGCGCTCAGGGCCGGTCTTGTCGCGGCATCGCTCGATGCGCTCGATCTCCCGGTTATGATCTTGGCACATCGCCTGGGCGGGCAAAGGGGCACGACTGCAGTCCTCGCGCGTGCTCGAGCTCATGTTCTTGCGCTCGCACGCCTTGCGCGGGTCGCCCTCGAGCCCGGCGCATAGCTTGTTCATCCGGTTCACCTGCTCGCACTGCGGCTGAAGATCCTCGTGAAGCTTGGCGCAATCGACCTGGCCCCAGGCAGCGCCGCTCGCCGCGCTCAATATCATCACCAGCATTGGTTTCTTCCACATCAGCCGCACAGCCTCGCTCCGTTCACGTTTTCTTGCGGACCGGCCGCACCCAGCGCTCGATCACCACCTGCTGCGCCCGCGAGATCGTCAACCGGTCCGGTGGCGCGTCGCGCGTCAAGGTCGTTCCCGCACCCAACGTTGCGTTGCGGCCGACGGTAACCGGCGCCACCAATTGGGTGTCCGAGCCGATGAACGCGCCATCCTCGATCACGGTGCGGTGCTTGTTCACGCCATCGTAGTTGCAGGTAATGGTACCCGCACCGATATTGACGTCACTGCCGATGGTCGAATCGCCCAGGTACGCCAAGTGGTTGGCCTTGCTGCGGGGGCCGAGGGTCGATGCTTTCACCTCGACGAAGTTGCCGACGTGCACGCCGTCCGACAACAGGGTGCCGGGGCGCAAACGGGCATAGGGCCCGACGCGGCAGCCGCTGCCGATCACGGCCCGATCGCAATGCGAAAAGGGGGCGATCACGGCATTGGCGCCCACCGTGGTGTTGCGCAGAACGCAATTGGCGCCGACGTCGGCCCCGTCGCCGAGCACCACGTCGCCCTCGAAGACGCAATTCACATCGATGCGTACATCGCGGCCGCATTGCAGCGAGCCACGGATGTCGATGCGATCGGGATCCGCAATCCAGGTCCCGGCGACGAGCAACGCGTCGGCGCGCCGGCGTTGCAGGATGCGCTCCAGTTGGGCGAGTTGCGCGCGGTCGTTCACGCCGCGAACATCGCGCTCGTCGGCAACGAGGGTGGAGGTCACGGCCACGCCCTCGGCTACCGCCATGGCCACGATGTCGGTCAGCAGATACTCCTGCTGCGCGTTGTCGTTGCGCAGGGCCGCCACCCAGCGCGCGAGGTGCGGCGTTGGCGCGGCCAGCATGCCCGTGTTGATCTCATCGAGCCCTCGCTCTGTGGGCGACGCGTCCTTTTCCTCGACAATGGCCCGCACCGCGCCCGCGGCATCGCGAACGACACGCCCCAGCCCGTGCGGATCGGGGACCCGCGCCGTCAGCAGCGCCAGATTACCCGCCGTGGCCGACTGCGCAAGTTGTTGCAATTCATCGGCGCGAACCAGCGGCGCATCACCGATCATTACCACCGTCACGCCTTCATGCGGAAGCATCGCCAGCGCGTGGCGGACGGCGTCGCCCGTGCCGCGGGGCGGGTCCTGGCGCACGAAGGTGAGAGCGCGATCACCCAATGCGGCTTGCACCCGCGCCCCTTCATGGCCGACGACGAGCCCGACCCGCTCCGGGGCCACGGCGTGCGCGGCATCGAGCACGTATTCGATGATCGGCCGACCCCCGAGGCGGTGGAGCACCTTGGGCAGCGCGGAATGCATGCGCTTGCCTTGGCCGGCGGCGAGAACGATGGCTTGGATGGGAATGTGGGGCGGGGGCATGGAACGGTTCGGTCGCGCCGCGTGCGGCACGGCGATCGATTGCGACTGCAAATGATACGGCATCCGCGGATGGCGCGCCCCGCACCGGATTCGCGTAGCGCCGCGGGTGATGAGCGGCTTTGTCGTCGACAGGCCGGGGGCGAACATCATCCGCTTTACTCAAGAATCGGAAATTGCACGACGCACGGAATCTCGATATCGTCGTTCTTGCGAAGGCGCGTGCCCCGTGGCGGGGGTCGAAAGACGCTGGATTCCCGCTTTCGCGGGAATGACGGCAGTTTTCGTCATCCCCGCGAACGCGGGGATCCATTTTGCAACGGCTGTCACTCATTTCGTAATCCTCAATAGTCATGGATTGCACGCCCTTGCTGTAACATTGCCGCCAGCGGCGGCTTGCCGTTGCCACACGCTCTTGGCGATGAAAGAGGCGCGCGGCATGACACCCAAACAAGGTCGCTGCGAGCGACTTACCCCGGAGGAACCATGCGTCTTGATCGTTGGTTGATCCCCCTCGCGCTGCTGGTGAGCGCCTCCAGTCTTGCCTTCCAGGCGCACGCCGCGGATGCCTGCAAGAACCGCGGCGAGCTTGACGCGATGTATTGCGACAGCAACAACGACATGGTCGCAGACACGCCGAGCGACCCGAAGAAGTGGAAGAACCCTTCCACCATCGTCTTCACCTACACCCCAGTGGAAGACCCCGCGGTGTACGAAAGCATCTTCAAGCCGTTCACCACGCACCTCTCGTCGTGTCTCAACAAGAAGGTCGTGTTCTATCAGGTGCAATCGAATGCCGCGGAAATCGAGGCGATGCGGTCAGGCCGCTTGCATGTCGGCGGATTCTCGACGGGTCCAACGGCGTTCGCGGTGAATCTTGCCGGCGCGGTGCCGTTTGGCGTCAAGGGCGACGTCAATGGCTTCCAGGGCTACAACCTGATTGTCATCGTCAAGGCCAACTCGCCCTACCAGAAACTCTCCGACCTCAAGGGCAAGAAGGTTGCCCACACTTCGCCCTCGTCGAACTCCGGCCACTTGGCGCCGCTCGCCTTGTTTCCCGGCCAGGGACTCACCCCCGACAAGGATTACAAGATCGTGTTCTCGGGCAAGCACGACCAGTCGGTGATGGGGGTCAACTCCGGCGATTACGACGCCGGCGCGGTGGCGTCCGATGTTTTCCATCGCATGGCGGAGCGCGGCCAGGTCAAGGAAAGCGATTTCCGGGTGATCTATCGCAGCCAGAAATTCCCGACCTCGTCCTTCGCCTACGCGCACGATCTCGATCCCAAGCTGGTCGAGCGCATGCTCACGTGCTTCTACGAATACCGATTTCCGCCTGAGATGAAAAAAGCGTTCGACGGCGCCGACCGGTTTTTCCCGATCAACTACAAGACCACGTGGGAAGTCGTGCGCTCGGTGGCCAAGGGCTCGGGCCAGGGCTTCGACAAGGCGACCTACGACAAGGAATCGGCGCGCGAGGCTGCCGAAGCCGCCGCGAAAAAGAAATGACCCCGCTCCACCGTCATCCCTGCGAAATGACCGCGCCCCACCGTCATCCCTGCGAACGCAGGGATCCATTTTGACGTTGATTGTGAGCCCGATTTGACGTTGAACCGCCTTCCTTCTGCCACGCAAGAAAATGGATTCCCGCATGCGCGGGAATGACGGAGTGGTGTATGCGATGCCTGGATTCCCGCATGCGCGGGAATGACGGAGTGGTGTATGCGATGCCTGGATTCCCGCGTGCGCGGGAATGACGAGGTGGTGTATGCGATGCTTGGATTCCCGCGTGCGCGGAAATAACGAAGTGGTCGTGCCCGACCGTCATCCCTGCGAAAATGACCTTGCCCGACCGTCATCCCTGCGAACGCAG
>JANXZT010000165.1 GCA_025355395.1 Betaproteobacteria bacterium | reverse complement strand
ATAGCATTCCAGCGTGGCGAGCTCCGGGTAGGAGGTAAGCGCCTCCGTCGCAATGCCGACATCGACTTCGCCCCGCGCAGTCTGTTCTGCCACTTGTACCGGGTTGCCTTGGTGCAGCACCAGCTTGACCTTGGGATATTGCTCTGAAAAATCGCGCAATACCGGCGGCAAGACGTAGCGGGCCTGGGTATGGGTCGTTGCAATGGCGAGCGTGCCGGCGTCGTCGCGTTTGTACTCTGCGCCAACCTGCTTGAGGTTTTCGATCTCCTTGAGGGCGCGACGGGCGGTTGCGACCACTGCAGCGCCCGCTTCGGTCAGGCAGGCGAGCCGCTTGCCTTGACGAATGAAGACCGGCACGCCGATCTCGTCCTCCAGTTGCCGAACCTGCTTGCTGACCCCGGGCTGCGATGTATGAAGCGCCTCTGCGGCATCCGAGACGTTGAGGCCATGATCGACGATAGCGCACAGATAGCGCAGTTGCTGGATGTTCAAAAGACGCGAGAGCCGGATATGACTGCAGGTTAGAATTCGCTGCAATTATATAGCTCTGGTCATGGCCCAGTACTTCGTCGTCCACCCCGACAATCCGCAACCGCGACTGATGCGCCAGGCTGCGGTGATCCTGCGCCAGGGTGGGGTGATTGCGTACCCCACCGACTCGAGTTATGCGCTCGGCTGTCGGTTGGGAGACGTCGCGGCAGCGGGGCGCTTGCGCACCATCCGGGGCATCGACATCCATCATCACCTCACCCTGGTCTGTCGTGATCTCGCACAGATCGGACGCTATGCAAGGATGGATACTTGGCAATTTCGCATCCTCAAGCAGGGGACTCCAGGGAGCTATACGTTTATTCTGCCGGCGACCGGCGAGGTCCCGCGGCGCCTGCAGCATCCCAAACGAAGCACGGTGGGGGTGCGCGTGCCCGACCATCCCGTCGTGCGGGCATTGCTCACGGAGCTCGGGGAGCCCATCCTGTCGTCTACGCTGATCCTTCCACTTAGGACCGAGCCTCTCAATGAGCCGGAACAAATCCGGGAGCTGCTGGAGCATTCGGTGGATCTCATCATCGACGCGGGCGCCTGTCATCTTGAGCCGACGACGGTCATCGATCTGGCCGAAGCGGCGCCTGCGGTCGTCCGTCTCGGAAGGGGAGACCCCGCGCGCCTCGGCATCGAATTGCCGGCAACGGAGTAAGACTTCCGGTAGAGCCGCGGGGAGTGGGGTAAAATAGGCGCCTCAATGGATTTTTCGCTGCTTCAAACCATCGCGCTTTACGCGGTGCCGGTGGTTTTCGCGATCACGCTGCACGAAGCGGCTCACGGCTACGTCGCCCGGATTTTCGGGGACCAGACCGCTTGGATGCTGGGCCGCGTCACGCTCAACCCCTTGAAGCATATCGATCTGGTCGGTACGGTGATCGTGCCGCTGGGTTTATTGCTGCTGGCCAAGCTTGCGGGCGGCGGCGGATTCCTGTTCGGCTGGGCCAAGCCCGTGCCGGTCAATTTTTCCAACCTGCGCGACCCGAAGCGACACATGCTTTGGGTGGCGGCGGCGGGACCCGGCAGCAACCTGGCGATGGCCATCCTGTGGGCCGTCTTTTTCCGGCTTTCCGCAGATGGCGGCGTGCTCGACAGCGACGGGCTGCAGTTCATGTCCCGTGCCGGGATCATGATTAACGTGGTGCTGATGGTGCTGAATCTTTTGCCAATCCTGCCGCTTGACGGCGGCCGCATCGCGGTCAGCCTGCTCCCCCACTCGCTGGCGGCAACGTATTCCCGGATGGAGCCGTACGGTTTCATGCTGATCATCGTGTTGCTCGCGACGGGTGCGCTCGACGTGGTCATGCGCCCCCTGATCGCCATCGTCCTGGGTTTTCTTCGCGCGCTCGTCGGCATCTAGGCCGGCGCCTTCACCGCCATGTTTTCTGACCGCGTGTTGTCGGGAATGCGTCCCACGGGACGAATGCATATCGGCCATTACCATGGTGCGCTCAAGAACTGGGTTCGCCTGCAGGAGGAGTACGAGTGCCTGTTTTTCGCGGCTGACTGGCATGCGCTGACCACCCACTACGATTCGGCGGAAAGGATCGCCGACAGCGTCTGGGAGATGTTCGTCGACTGGCTGGCAGCAGGAATCAATCCCAGCCGGGCGACCCTGTTCATCCAGTCGCGGGTGCCGGAGCACGCCGAGCTGACGCTGCTGCTTGGCATGATCACGCCCGTAGGCTGGCTCGAGCGCGTGCCGACCTACAAGGATCAGCAACAGAAGCTTGTCGACCGGGATCTCTCCAACTTCGGCTTCCTGGGTTACCCGGTGATGATGTCCGCCGACATCCTGATTTATCGCGCCAATATGGTGCCGGTCGGCGAGGATCAGGTTTCGCACATCGAGGTGACGCGCGAGCTTGCGCGGCGGTTCAACTTCGTCTACGGGCGCGAGGCCGGGTTCGAAGAGAAGGCGCAGGCGGCGGTTAAAAAACTCGGCGCAAAGAAGGCGCGTCGCTACAACGAGCTCCGCACGACGTTCCAGGAAAAGGGCGAGACCGATGCATTGGAGGCGGCGCGCGACCTGCTCAACGAAACGCAGAACCTTTCCCTTGGCGATCGCGAGCGACTGTTCGGATATCTCGAGGGGTCGCGGCGCGTGATCCTGCCGGAGCCACAACCGTTGCTCACGGAAACGCCACGAGTGCCGGGTCTCGACGGCCAGAAGATGTCGAAGTCCTATGACAACGCCATCATGATGCGTGAAGAGCCGGCTGACGTGACGCGCAAGATCCGCACCATGCAAACGGACCCGGCGCGGGTGCGCCGCAACGACCCCGGCAATCCGCTCAAATGCCCGGTATGGGGGCTGCATTTGGTGTATTCCGATGAGCCGACGCGTGCTTGGGTCATGCAGGGGTGCACCACCGCCGGCATCGGATGTCTCGATTGCAAGCAGCCGGTGATCGACGCCATCATCCGCGAGCAGCAACCCATTCGGGAGCGGGCGCAGCGCTATCTCGATGATCCTTCGCTGGTTCGCAATATTGTCGCGGATGGCTGCGAGCGCGCACGCAAGCTCGCCGAGGAAACGATGCGCGATGTGCGTGATGCCATGGGCCTCGACTACACATGAACGATGTGGCCATCGTTCCCGTGGAGCACGCTGGAGTCGAAAAGCCTCTCGCCCGCATTTATGGCGAGCCGCTTCTCGAGCTGCCGCATGACCTTTATATTCCGCCCGAGGCGCTGGAGATTTTCCTCGAGACTTTCGAGGGGCCGCTCGATCTCCTGCTCTATCTCATCCGGCGGCAGAATATCAATGTGCTCGACATTCCCATGCGTGATCTCACCCGCCAGTATCTGGGTTACGTGGAGATGATGCGCCGGACGCAGCTGGAGCTTGCCGCCGAGTACCTGCTGATGGCCGCGGTGCTGATCGAGATCAAGTCGCGGCTGCTGTTGCCCAAGCCTCCCGTCCCGCCCGGCGACGCGGTGGGGGACCCGCGCGCCGAGCTGGTCCGCCGCTTGCTCGAATACGAGCAGATGAAGCTGGCGGCACGCAAGCTCGACGAGATGCCTTTGGCCGAGCGGGATTTCACCACCGCCCGGGTGTGGTTCGATCGGGTGACGGCGGCCCGGCTGCCACAGGTCGCTGCCGATGATTTGCGGGCGGCATGGGCGACCCTGGTTGCGCGCGCGAAGGTGAACCGGCATCATCTCGTCACGCGCGAGCAGCTCTCGGTCCGCGGCGCAATGAGCCAGCTCCTGAAGCGCCTCGAGCACGGGCGATTTGTCGAGTTCACAGCGCTTTTCAGTGAACATTTGGACGTTGCGCATCTCGTCGTCACGTTTCTTGCACTGCTCGAGCTTGCCCGGGAGCGCCTGCTCGAAATCGCACAGGCGCAGCCGTACACGCCCATTCATGTTCAACTGCGACGGGAGCGCGCGTTTGCGCTCTCAGCCGAAATGGAATGAGGCATCGTTTGAGACCGAACGAGCATCGCATCGCTCGCCCGCCAAGCCGCTGTAGGCGGTGCCGTTATCAATGACTGGAACATGGACGAACTGAAAGAGATAAAGGGGATTCTCGAAGCCGCCTTGCTGGTCGCGGGAGAGCCTGTCGCAGCGCCTCAACTTGCGCGCCTCTTCGAGCCTGCGCTCGAAGCGGAGCTTGTGCGCCGTGTGCTCGACGATCTGCGCACCGACTGGAGCGACTCCGCGGTCGAGCTTGTCCAGGTGGCCTCCGGATGGCGCTTTCAGGGCAAGCCTGCCATTCAGGATTATCTGGACCGGCTCGCGCCGGAAAAGCCCCTGCGCTATTCCCGCGCAGTGATGGAAACGCTGGCGATCATCGCCTACCAGCAACCCGTGACCCGCGGTGACATCGAAGCCATCCGCGGGGTCGCCGTGTCGACCAACGTTGTCAAGACGCTGGAAGACCGCCAATGGGTCGAAGTCGTGGGGCACAGGGAAACACCGGGACGCCCGGCGCTGTACGCCACGACCAAGACTTTTCTCGACGATCTTGGCCTTCGCTCGCTTTCCGAGCTACCTCCGTTGGCCGAGCTCGACGCTTCCCACCTGCTGGAGATGCCTGATGCACCCAACCAAGCCGCCGAAGCGCGGCTCGCACTCGCGGGCCCGATCCTGGCACCGTCCCCCGACAGGCCCGATAACGCAGCAGCCGAGCGTCGCGCTGCAGCAGATCGCGGAGAGCCTGGGGCCGGTACGCCACAAGTCGTCCACTGACGAAATTTTTTCAGAGCCGCAACGCCTGCACAAGGTGCTGGCGTCGTGCGGGTTCGGTTCTCGCCGCACCATGGAGGAGTTGATCCTGGCCGGCCGCATCACCGTGAACCGCGAGCCGGCGGACGTCGGCCAGAAGGTCGGTCCCGGCGATGAAGTCCGGATCAACGGCGAGCTTGTCAAGGTGCGCTTTGCCGAGCCGCGCGCGCGCATCCTCATGTATCACAAGCCGGCCGGCGAGATCGTCACCCGCGACGATCCGGAAGGACGGCCAACAGTGTTCGAAAAGCTGCCGAGCATCGGCAACGGCAAATGGATTGCCGTCGGGCGTCTCGATTTCAACACCGAGGGCCTGCTGCTCTTCACCAACTCGGGCGAGCTCGCCAACCGGATGATGCATCCGCGCTACGAGATCGAGCGCGAATATGCCGTTCGCCTCATGGGCACGCTCACCGCGGAGCACCAGCAGGCGCTGCTCACCGGCATTACTTTGGAGGACGGGCCGGCCAAGGTGGAGAAACTGGCGGAAGGTGGTGGCGAGGGCTCGAACCACTGGTATCACGTGGTGCTGAAGGAGGGCCGTAATCGCGAGGTAAGGCGACTTTTCGAAGCGCTGGGTCTCACCGTGAGCCGCCTGATCCGCACCCGTTATGGTCCCATCGCGATGCCATCCCGCGTCAAGCGCGCGCAGACACTCGAGCTCACGCCCGAGGAAGTGGGTGCGGTGCTCATGAGTGCGGGGATGAAAAATGCGCCCGCGCCCTCCTCCGGCACGTGGTCATCAACAAAAGGCGGCGGAGAGCCGCGCGAGTCGGGTCGGCCCGGCGAACGCCCACGGGATGGCCCGCGCGACAACCAGCGCGACGGCCAACGCACGGGACAACGCCCGCGCGGCGCCGGCAAAGCGCCGCACGCCAGGCAGGCTTCGGGTGCCAATGGCAATGTCGGACGGGCAAACAGCGGCGTACCGGGCGGGCCGCACAAAGGCCAGGGGAAGCATCGTGGACCCGGGGCGGGTCAGGGTCGTCCTGCGGGCGGCCCAGGACAGCCGCGGCGGTTTCAAGGGGGCCCGGGAGCACCCGGACAGGGCCATCAGGCGGGCGGCCCCGGCCGCGCTTACAACCCGGGCGGCCCCCGGCGAGGGGGGATGATGGGTGGGACCCACGCCCCGCGAGGTCCCGGAGCCACGCCTGGATCGCCGTATGTAACCACCACCCTTACCATCCCCGGTGGCATTCCCGAGGGCCTGCCCGGAACCAACGGGCCGCGCCCGAAGGGTCCGGGACGACCACGCGTGGCAGGGGGCGGCACAGGCCAGCGGCCGCACGGACCACGCAAAGAGCGCCCGCCGGCCGGAGATGATGACAATCGAGGCAACGAGGCGCCGCGTGACAGCACCCCCGCGCTCGCCGACGAGGACTTCAATCGCTGATCGGCGGTTTGGCGGCGCCGCCGCCTACGTTTATGCGCCGCGGGTCCGCGGCGCGGCGTGATCTGGTGAGTGGTGCGAACGGTCGTCAGCCCCGGCGCTGGCCAAAGGCCGGCGGACGTTTGGCCAGGAACGCCGTGATGCCTTCGACGAAATCGGATGTGGCCGCGCACTGCCCGAACGAGACTGCCTCGGCCTGAAGTTGCTCCGCCAAGGTGTGCGTAAGCGACTGCTGGAGCAGACGCTTGGCGTTGCCGATCGCGAACTCGGGGCCGGTGAGAATCGCCTGCGCCATGGCGGCGGTGGCGCTTTCGAGCTCTGCTGCCGGCACCACCCGATTGATGAGTCCGAGGCGAAGCGCTTCGTGCGCGCCGAACCGCTCCCCGAGAAGCATGATCTCCATCGCCTTCTTCGGCCCGACGACGCGCGGCAACGTGTAGGAGCCGCCTCCGTCCGGGGTAAGGGCGATGTTGCGGTAGGCCGACGCAAAGTAGGCGTTGTCGGCTGCGATCGCGAGATCGGATGCGCCGACAAGCGACAGCCCGAAGCCTGCCACCGCGCCGTGCACGCTGGCAATGACGGGCGCGCGCATGCGCTGCAGATGCTCGACCGCGGCATGCAGGCGTTGCACCATCTGCGTGAAATGCGCCTGCCGCTCCGGCGGCGCGCGACCCATTTCGTCGGCGAATGTGCGCAAATCGCCCCCGGCCATGAAATGCTTGCCGGCGCCTTTCAACACCACGCAGCGGACACTCGCGTCAGCAGCGAGTGCTGCCGTCTGCGCCACGAGCGCCTGCATCATCGCGAAGTCGAGGGCGTTGAGCGCTTCCGGGCGATTGAGGATGAGCGTCGCCAGCGGACCATCGCGCTCGAGCACAATGCAATCGGTCATGCGTGGTTGCTCCATAAGCCATTACGGTAAATCGACCCCGCGATCATCGTGCGACGCGGTGATGGGGGGCCCGGATCGTAACAGCTTACCTGCACCGGCCTTGGGCGCAATCGCTTCAGGCAGCGCCATCGCTTATTCCCGGCGCGCGCAAGCTCAAATCCGGCGCGAGCTCGGGATCGATGCCCGCGTCGCTGCGGTAGGGGCTCGAACCTTCCAGCTCCTCCACCGTGCGCGCCACCTGCATCCGCTCCCGCGCGCAAAACTCGGCGATGGGCCGCCGGAAATCGACGTCGGCAATCGCGTGCGCGGAGTAGGTGGTGATCGGCAGGAAGCCCCGTGCAAGCTTGTGCACGCCTTGGGCGCCGCCTTCGAAGCGCTCCACTTGGCGTTCGATGCAGAATTCGATCGCTTGGTAGTAGCAGGTTTCGAAGTGCATGCCGGGGACGTACTCGACGGCGCCCCAGTAGCGTCCCCACATGGTGTGCGTGTCGAACACATCGAGGGCGGCACAAACCCGCTTGCCTTCGCGCCATCCCTGAATCAGCAGCAGGTTGGACGGCATGGTGGCGCCGATGCGATGAAAGAAATCCCGGGACAGATAAGGCGTCGATCCGTGGGCACGGTAGGTATTCTGGTAGCAGCGATAGAAAAAATTCCAGTCCGTCGCACTGATCGCTTCCCCCACGCTGCGTGTGAACGTGACCCCGGCGGATGCGAGCTTGCGCCGGTCCTGTTTTACTTTCTTGCGCTTGTCGTGATTGAACGCGCCCAGAAAATCGTCGAAGGTGCGATAACCCGGATTCTCCCAATGAAATTGCACCCCGGTGCGCACGAGCATGCCGAGTGCGGCGCATTCACGTGCCTCCGCTTCGGACGCGAACAACACGTGCAGGGATGAGTAGCCCGCAGGCGAATCATGCACCAGCGCAAGAGCGCGTTGCAGCAGTGCCTCGCGCACCGCGGCGTCGCGCGCCAGTATCCGCGCTCCGGGCGCCGGCGTGAAGGGAATGGCCGCAATGAGCTTGGGATAGTAGCGGCGGCCGTAGCGGCGATACGCATCGGCCCAACTCCAGTCGAAGACGTATTCGCCATAAGAGTGCGCCTTGCCGTAGAGCGGCAGCGCACCGACCAGATGCCCTCCCTGCCATGCCGTGAGCGTTCGCGCGGTCCAGCCGGTCGACGCCACTGCACATCCGGTGTCTTCCAGTGCGAGCAGGAATGCATGCGCGAGCAGCGGCTGACCGGCGGCGAGGGCGTCCCAGGCGGCGGCCGGGACATCGCGCAGGGCGACATCGTCGCGCAACACAAGGGTTGCGAGCGGAAAGGGTGTCAAGGCAGGCAGTTGAAGGACAAAGGCGTCAGGGATTCTGGCTTGCCATAACCGCCCCGGCAAGCCAAAGCCCTGAGTATCGCCGCAAGATGCGAACCGGGCGCGTGCTACCATTTTTTCATGCAGATCGCTCTTGCCCAATTGAACCAGGTGATTGGCGACCTTCGCGGCAACGCCGAGGCGATTCTCGCGGCTGTTGCACAAGGCGAGCGCGCCGGCGCGGGGCTCGTGATCACGCCGGAATTGTCGCTGTGCGGTTATCCACCAGAAGACCTCCTGCTGCGTCCCGCGTTCATCGACGGCTGTGCGAGAGAGCTCGCCGTGCTGGCGAGCCGCATCACCCGGACCGTTGCCGTGGTCGGATTCCCGGACCGCGTCGACGGGCGGCTTTACAACGCTGCTGCCGTGGTACGCGACGGACGGGTGGTCGCGATCTATCGCAAGCAGAAGCTTCCGAACTACACCGTATTCGACGAGGAGCGGTACTTCGAGCCTGGCGTGGCGTCGTGCATTTTCGAAGTCGAAGGCACCCGTTTTGGCATCATTATTTGCGAGGACGTGTGGTTTCCTGAGCCGGCACGGCAGGCATGTGCAGCGGGTGCGCAGGTGCTGATCGTCATCAACGCCTCGCCGTATCACACCCGGCAGCAGGCACTAAGGCGTGAGAGGGTCGCGGCGCGAGCGCGCGAGAATGCGGTCCCGATCGTGTACGTGAACCGGACCGGCGGCCAGGACGAACTGGTATTCGACGGCGCTTCGTTTGTCACCGACGCCGCCGGAGAAATCGTCCAACAGTTGCCC
>JANXZT010000159.1 GCA_025355395.1 Betaproteobacteria bacterium | reverse complement strand
CCGCGCGCGGCATCGACGCGGATTTACGGGACGGGATCGAACCCGCCCGAATGGTACGGGTGGCAGCGCGCGATCCGCCGCAGCGCGAGCCACGAGCCCTTGATTGTCCCGTGGCGCTCGACGGCTTCACGCGCGTAATCGGAGCAGCTCGGATAGAACCGGCAGTGGGCGCCCATGAGCGGCCGAAAAAGATACTGGTAACCACGGATGAGCGCCAGCAGCACCGCTTTCAAGGTGCCCCCGTCGCCGGGGAAAGCAAGGACAGAAGTGCTTCGGCCTCGCCGGCAATGGCACGAAATTGCGCGCGCGGGCAGCCGCGCTTCAGCCGGACGATAAGGTCATAGCCGGCGAGTCGCGGCCGTGCCGCGCGCACGATCTCGCGCAGCATGCGGCGCACCCGATTGCGATCGACCGCCAGGGGTAGGGCCTTTTTGCCGAGGACGTAGCCGACCCGGCCGGGAATACCGCGGGCAGGGGCATAGACGAGTTGCAGATACGCGCCCTCGCGTCGGCGCCCGGTCTTAAACACTGACTCGAAGGCGCCAGTGCCGGTCAGCCGGTAGCGGGGGTTCGGATAGGCCGACTTGGCGCCGGAGCGCAGGATCAGGGGCTGAGCCTAATGCGGCCCTTCGCGCGCCGGGCGGAAAGCACCTTGCGGCCGCCGACGGATTTCATCCGGGCGCGAAAACCGTGCGTGCGCTTGCGCTTGACGACGGAGGGTTGGTAGGTACGTTTCATGGTGGGCGCCTGGAGTCAAAAAGCCTTAGATTAGAGCGCGTTATGGTCGTGGCTGTCAATGGCCGCAACACGTCGCGGCGGCGCAAAAGGTCTTCGGGCTGTGGATAACTTTTTCGTGACGGGTTACAATCGGCAGCAAGAAGGGGCCTGTCCCCGGGCGCCTTGATGGCGATCCGGTAGCGCTCGAACCCTCGCCATTACCGCCGCGCGCCATTCCTCTCCCGCGCCGCCCACTTTCTCGCCCACCCTGGGCACCGTACTTCCCAAGGACGACCCCGGCATGTCCGTTCCCGTTTTCTGGCAACACTGTCTCGACGCTTTTCGCCAGGAGTTGACACCGCAGCAGTTCAACACATGGATCCGGCCGCTATCGGTGGTGCCCGTGAAGGACGGCTATCGGCTGCTGGCGCCCAATCGGTTCGTCCTGCAATGGGTCAAGGAGCGATTCTCGCAGCGCATTACCGAGCTCGCGCAGGGCTGCGAAGGCAGGCCGGTCGCCATTGCCTTGGGGGTGTGCGAGATCAACGCCCCACCGGTCCTCGCGCCGGCCCAATCAGTCAAGCCGGCCAATGGCCAACAGCCGCCAACCCTGCCGGCAACCCACGGGCCCCTCATGCTGCGCAAAGCCGTGGCGGCCGAACCGGGTTCCGGCATCAGCAACCCGCCAGCACTCCCGCGGCGTCATGATCAGACGAGCTTGAACCCGAGCTTCACTTTCGCGAGCTTCGTCGCCGGGAAGGCTAACCAGCTCGCACGGGCTGCGGGCATGCAGGTGGCCGATCATCCCACCTCGTACAACCCGCTTTTCGTGTACGGAGGGGTTGGGCTTGGCAAGACCCACCTCGTGCAGGCGATCGGCAATGCCATCCTGCAGCGCGAGCCCGCCGCCAAGATCCGCTACATCCACGCCGAAACGTACGTGTCGGACGTAGTGCGCGCCTACCAGCACAAGGCCTTCGATGATTTCAAGCGCCACTATCGGTCGCTCGACCTCCTGCTGATCGACGACATCCAGTTTTTCAACGGCAAGAGCCGGACCCAGGAGGAGTTCTTCTACCTCTTCAACACCCTGATCGAGGCGCACAAGCAGGTGGTGATCACCTGCGACACCTACCCCAAGGAGATCTCCGGCATCGAGGAGCGCCTCATCTCACGCTTTGGATGGGGGCTCACCGTGGCGCTCGAGCCACCGGAACTCGAGATGCGGGTGGCCATCCTGCTCTCCAAGGCGGCGGCAAGCGGCATTCGGCTGGACGAGCAGGTCGCGTTCTTCGTGGCCAAGCACATCCGCTCGAACGTGCGCGAGCTCGAAGGCGCGTTGAAGCGGGTGGCGGCGTATTCGAGCTTCCACGGCCAGGAAATCACCCTCGCCGTCGCCAAGGAATCGTTGCGCGACCTCCTCGCGGTACAGAACCGCCAGATATCGATCGAGAACATCCAGAAGACCGTCGCCGACTACTACAAGATCCGCATTTCCGACATGCATGCCAAGAAGCGCTCACGCGCCCTCGCCCGACCGCGGCAGATCGCGATGGCGTTGGCGAAGGAGCTCACACAATTGTCGTTGCCGGAAATTGGCAGCAATTTCGGCGGACGCGACCACACCACCGTGCTCCATGCCTGCCGGCAGATCGCCAAGTTGCGCGACACCGTTCCCGAGCTCAACCACGACGTCAATTTTTTGTTGCAGGTATTGCGCAATTGAGCCGGCCGGACCGGATCGCGAGGTCTCTGGCAGGATCCGCGGAAGGCACGCATTTCCCTGTATAAAAAGGGTGTTCCAGGCCGTGCAAACAAGGTGTTTTTAAGCTATAATTTGTGGATTAAGCGGAGTTGCCGGCCGCAGCCAAAAAAGCCCCCAAATGATCCACCGCGGCAACCGCCTTTGTCCACAGGTTTGAACCTCGCCCAACCCGCTGAAGGTACGGCGTCTTTTCGGTTAATACCGGGATCGCTCCGGCTCCTGTTAGCTTGTTCTATGGTTAAACAATGCAATTAAAGCAGATCGCCCGCGATGCGCTGTTGAAACCATTGCAAGCCGTGGCCGGGATCGTGGAACGGCGACATACGCTCCCCATTCTTGCAAATGTGCTGCTCGAGCAAAAGGACGGCCGGCTCTATCTCACTGCCACCGATCTCGAAATGCAGATCACCGCACACTCGGAGTTCGACGGCAAGGAGGCCCAGGCGGTGACCGTCGCCGCACGCAAGCTGCATGACCTCTTGCGCGCGCTTCCCGACGTCTCGACGATCAATGTCGATGCTACCGGCAGCAAGATGACCGTTCGCGCGGGGCGTTCGCGCTTCAACCTGCAAACCTTGCCGGCCGCGGATTATCCGCGCATCGGAATCGGGCAGGAGCAGTTGCAGAGCCTGACACTCGCGCAGCGTGATTTGCGCGGCCTCATCAAGTCGGCCGAATTCGCGATGGCGCAGCAGGACATCCGCTACTACCTGAACGGCATGCTGCTGGTGATCGATGGCGCCTCGCTGCAGGCCGTTGCCACCGACGGGCATCGGCTGTCGTGGGCAAGTTTCAACATTCCCGGCCAGTTCTCGCGGCAGGAAGTCATCCTTCCGCGCAAAACCGTGCTCGAGCTCGGCAAGCTTCTGGGTGAGGTCGACGATCCCGTCACCCTCGACATCCTCGCCAATCAGGTGCGCTTCCGTTTCGGCAACATCGAGCTCGTGAGCAAGGTGGTGGATGGCAAGTTTCCGGATTACAACCGGGTCATTCCCCAAGGCCACGGGAAGATCATCGAGCTCGCGCGCTCGGAGCTACTGGCGGCGTTGCAGCGCGCGGCCATCCTGTCGAACGAAAAATTTCGTGGCGTGCGAGTGGTGCTCGCACCGGGTACGCTCAAGATCATTTGCACGAACTCCGAGCAGGAAGAAGCCGAGGAGGAGCTCGAGGTTGCCTATGAGGGCGATCCGCTCGATATCGGATTCAACATCACTTACCTCCTCGACGTGCTCCAGAACCTCCCCACCGATCGCGTGCGCCTGGCCTTTGGCGACGCCAATTCGAGTGCACTTGTGACGGTGCCCGAGCGCGAGGATTACAAGTACGTCGTAATGCCGATGCGTATCTAGTGTTCCGTTTCGCCATTTCGCGCGCGGGGTCGCGGCGAAATCGCTCCCCGATCTTTTGCATCGGTGGACCGCAACACGAGCGCGGATTTTGCGGCGCGGCAAGCCAAGCGCTTTGCCGCGCCGGTACAACGCCTTTCGCGGCGGCGCGCCCCGTTTATCGAAAGTCATGATGATTCCAGCCAATTCCAGCAGTGCCCTGCCCGCGAGCTCGCAGCCCAATCTCAACGGCCAGGACTACGATTCCAATAGCATCAAGGTCCTTAAGGGACTCGACGCAGTTCGCAAGCGTCCCGGCATGTACATTGGCGACACGTCCGACGGCTCGGGACTGCATCACATGGTGTTCGAGGTGCTCGACAACGCCATCGACGAGGCGCTGGCGGGCTGGTGCGACGACATCAAGGTGGTGATCCACGCCGACAATTCGCTCTCGATCGTCGACAACGGCCGCGGCATTCCCACCGACATCAAGCAGGACGACGAATTCAAGCGCTCGGCGGCCGAGATCGTCATGACCGAGCTGCACGCGGGCGGCAAGTTCGACCAGAACTCCTACAAGGTCTCGGGAGGCCTGCACGGCGTCGGGGTGTCGGTGGTGAACGCCCTGTCGGAGTGGCTCAAGCTCAAGATCTGGCGCAACGGGCAGGTATTCCAGATGGAATTCAGAGGGGGGGAAGCGGTGGCACCACTCGCCTGCGTGGGAACCACCGATCGCCGCGGCACCGAGGTGCATTTCATGCCCTCGCTGGAAACGTTCGGCCGCGTCGAATTCCACTACGAAATACTGGCCAAGCGCATCCGCGAGCTTTCGTTCCTGAACAACGGCGTCAAGATCGAGCTTCTCGACCAGCGCGATGGCAAGAGCGAAAACTTTGCGTATGCGGGTGGCGTGAAGGGCTTCGTCGAATACATGAACCGCACCAAGTCGGTCCTGCACCCGAAGGTGTTTCACGCCATCGGCGAAAAGGAAGGCATGACGATCGAGGTGGCGATGCAATGGAACGACTCCTATGCCGAGAGCGTGCAGTGCTTCACCAACAACATTCCACAGCGCGACGGCGGCACGCACTTGACCGGCCTGCGCCAGGCGATGACCCGCACCCTCAACAACTACATCGAGAAGGAAGAGATCGCCAAGAAGGCGAAGGTCGAGACCGCCGGGGACGACATGCGCGAAGGCCTCACTTGCGTGCTGTCGGTGAAGGTGCCCGAGCCCAAGTTCTCGTCGCAGACCAAGGACAAGCTCGTGTCCTCGGAAGTGATGCCGGTGGTGCAGGAAGTGGTGTCCGAAAAGCTCGCCGATTTCCTGCTCGAGTGTCCGCAGGACGCCAAGATCATCTGCACCAAGATCGTCGACGCGGCCCGCGCGCGCGAGGCCGCCCGCAAGGCGCGCGAGCTCACCCGGCGCAAGGGCGTGCTCGATGGCCTCGGGCTTCCGGGCAAGCTTGCGGACTGCCAGGAACGTGATCCGGCGCTCTGCGAGCTCTATCTGGTCGAGGGCGATTCCGCCGGAGGCTCGGCCAAGCAGGGCCGCGACCGCAAGTTCCAGGCGATCCTTCCCTTGCGCGGCAAGATCCTGAATGTGGAGCGCGCACGCTTCGACAAGCTCGTGAGCTCGCAGGAGCTCGTGACTCTCATTACCGCACTCGGCACCGGCTTCGGCCGGCCGACGGCGGGGCTCAAGGAAGAGAAGGACGAGTACAACGCCGACAAGCTGCGCTATCACCGCATCATCATCATGACCGATGCCGACGTCGACGGCTCGCACATACGCACCCTGTTGCTGACTTTCTTCTATCGGCAGATGCCCGAGTTGGTCGAGCGCGGGCATATCTACATCGCCCAGCCGCCGCTCTACAAGGTGAAGCAGGGCAAGGAAGAGAGCTACCTCAAGGACGACCACGAGCTGAAGCAGCACTTGCTCAAGGTGGCGCTGAATGGCGCGGAGCTCGTGCCCGGGCCGGATCAACCGCCGCTTGCGCCCGAGACGTTCGCAACGGTGGCACGGGAGTATCTCCTGGCCGAGGCGGTGATCGATCGTCTCGCCCGGGTCGTCGACCCCGTGGCATTGCACGCGCTTCTGACCGGCGTGAAGATCGATCTCGCGAGCGATGAAACCGCGGGGGCCAGTGCCGCGGCGTTGCAGGCCGCGATTGTGGACGAGGAGCTCCGCGTGGAAGCGCGCTATGACGCGGTGGCCGAGACGCGCCGCCTGTTGGTGATTCGAACCCACCACGGTACTGCGCACACGACGGCCATCGACAGCGACTTTGTAGGCAGTGGCGATTACGCGCAAATCCGCGCGGCCGCCGGAGTGTTGCAGGGATTGGTCCACGCCGGCGCCACCGTCAAGCGTGGCGAGAAGCAGGAAGCGGTCAAGACCTTCAAGGAAGCCCTCGATTGGCTTCTTGGCGAGGCGCGCAGCAGTGTTTCGCTGCAGCGTTACAAGGGCTTGGGCGAGATGAATCCGGCGCAATTGTGGGAAACCACCATGGACCCCGCCGTGCGGCGGTTGCTCCGGGTGCAGATCGATGACGTGATCACGTCCGAAGAAATCTTCTCGACCCTCATGGGCGAGCAGGTGGAACCGCGACGCGCGTTCATCGAAAGCAACGCGCTGGGGGTGCGGAACCTGGATGTTTAAGGAGCGCGTGGCGAAGCGCGCGCGGCCGTTGCCGCGGCGCAGGCGACCGAGGTGCCCGCCGGGACGGTGAGCGTGATCGAGTACTACCAAGCGTCGCTCGATCACTAGTTCATCACCTGGCTTGGCAGTGAAATCGTGGCCCTCGACGCGGGCACGATAATCCGCGGATGGCAGCGGACGGCATCGAGCCGGGCGCATTCGCCGCCGTTACTTGCGCTTGCCTTGCGCCGGCCGCCGGGTGGCCTGTTTGACGGCAATCTTGGCGGCGGTTTTGCGTGCCGCCGTTTGGGTGGCGGCGGGTGTGGCCTTGGCGGCCGTTGCGTTGCTGCCGCGCGCGCGAGTGCGCTTGGTGCCGGCGCGTTTCACCGTCTTGGCGGCAATGGTGACGGCAACGCCTGTGTCCGCGCCCGTCGCGCGGCGTGCAGTCGGTGCGCGCGCCCGCGCCTTGGGCGAGACGGTGTCGGTTTTCCCACCCGTCTTGGCAGCAAGTAATGCGAGCGCGTCTTCGAGCGTGAGGTTAGCCACCTGATCGCGGTCGGTGACGGTCGCATTGACCTTGCCGTGTTTAACGTACGGGCCATAACGGCCGGAATGCAACTCCACCGGCTGCTTGTCCTTCGGATGTGCGCCCAGCATGCGCAACGCCGCGCCGCCACGAGGAGCGCGTGCGCCTTTGCCCTTGGCCGCCTTCGCTTCGAACTCGAAGCCGACCTTGCCATCCGGCTGGCGCACCAGGAACGCCGAGAAGCCTCGCCGTGTTCGCGCCGACACGAACTGCAAGAGATCAGTCTTGCCGCTCGCCAAGAGCTTTTGCATTTGCGCGCGCTCGATCGGGCGTTGCAGGATCACGCGGCCTGAGCGGAAGTCGCAGGTCTTGTCCGGACCGACGGCCTTCTCGCACACGTACGCCTGGGGCAATTCGAATACCCTCGACTGGCACTTGGGGCACGGCCCGAGCGACTCCTGGCCGGTGAAATCAGGCGCTTCGCCGTCCTCTTCGCCGGCGCCTTGGCCAAAGTCGAAGCTCACTTCATGGACGTCACTCAACTTGATCGACGCGGTGAAGGGGCGGCCCAGGCGGCTGCGAAACCCTTCGAGCGGCCCGACTTGCCGCTCACGCAATAACGTCTCCGCTTCGGAGGCTTCGAGCTGCCGTCCGCCCATGATCTTCCAGAAGCCGAAGTCGCATTTCTGGCACTGGAATTTCTTGTAGTTCTCGTGCACCTCGCCGCCGCATTTGGGGCAGGCCACGGAAAGAGTCGCAAAGTCGCCCGGGATCGTGTCGCTTTCGTAGTTCTTGGCCTGGCCGACGATGTGTCGGGTCATGGCGATGATCTCGCGCATGAAGTCCTCGCGTGGAAGCTTCCCATGCTCCATCTGCGCCAGCTTGAATTCCCATTCGGCGGTGAGCTCCGGCGAGAAAAGCTCGGGCACGCCCAAGCCGCGCAACAAGGCGATGACCGAGAACGCCTTGGCCGTGGGAACAAGCTCCTTGCCCTCGCGGTAGATGTATTTTTCCTGCAGCAGGCCTTCGATGATCTGCGCCCGCGTGGCGGGCGTGCCGAGCCCCTTCTCGCGCATCGCTTCGCGCAGCTCCTCGTCGTCGATGAGCTTGCCCGCGCCTTCCATGGCGGACAGCAACGTGGCTTCGTTCAACCGTGCCGGTGGACGTGTGGTATTCGCGGCCGCCTCCACCTTTTGGGTGCGGACGCGCTCACCGGCCGCGACCGGCGCCAGCGTGCCTTCTTCACCCTGCGCCTCGCGTCCATACACCGCGAGCCATCCCGGATTGACGAGCACCTTGCCGTCCGACTTGAACGGCTCGCCGGCGACGCGCGTGATGCGTGTCGTCAACAGATACTCGGCGGGCGGATAGAACGCGGCGATGAAACGCTTGACCACGAAGTCGTAGAGCTTGGCCTCGAGCTCGTTCAGGTGTTTCGGCGCGACCAGGGTCGGAATGATGGCAAAGTGGTCCGATACCTTGGCGTTGTCGAAAATGCGCTTGTTCGGCCTGATCCATTTCGATTTCAGCACCTGCCGCGCGAAGCCGCCGTACGCGTTGGTTTCGCGCAGCGCTTCCATGGTCGCATTGACCGTCCCGATGTAATCCTCGGGCAGGGCGCGGGAATCGGTGCGCGGATAGGTCAGCACCTTGTGTTTTTCGTAGAGGGCCTGCGCGAGGGAGAGCGTGGTGCGCGCCGACAAGCCGAAGCGGCCGTTGGCTTCGCGTTGCAGGCTCGTAAGGTCGTACAAGAGCGGTGCACCCTGGGTCGACGGCTTCGATTCTTCGCTGACGATGCCGGGCTGTCCCGTGCATTTCTCGACCAGCGCGAGGGCTTTGGCTTCGTCCCACAGACGCTCCGCACGCGCATCCGGATCGTCTTCCGGCTTTTTGAAACCTTCGTCGAACCAGCGTCCGGCGTATTCCCCGCCACTGCCTGCGAAGGCGCCCAATACTTCCCAGTAACCGCGCGGCTTGAACGCGCGGATCTTTTCCTCGCGCTCGACCAGGATCGCAAGGGTGGGCGTCTGGACGCGGCCGACGGTCGTCAATTGGAACCCGCCCGACTTCGAGTTGAAGGCGGTCATGGCGCGGGTGCCGTTGATACCCACGAGCCAATCCGATTCCGATCGGCACACTGCCGCATCGGCGAGCGGGCGCATCTGCTCCCCCGTGCGCAGGCGCTCGAAGCCTTCGCGGATTGCTGCCGTGGTCATCGATTGCAGCCACAAGCGTTTGATCGGCTTGTTTGCTTTTGCGAACTGAACAATGTAGCGAAAGATGAGCTCGCCTTCGCGTCCGGCGTCGCAGGCGTTGATCAGTCCATCGACTTCCTTGCGCTTGATGAGCTTCAGCAGCGTTTTCAGCCGGTTCTCGTTTTTCTCGATCGGCTTTAATGCAAAGACCGAGGGAATCGCGGGCAGATGGGCGAATGTCCACTTGCCACGCTTCACCTCTTCTTCTTCCGGCATGCCGATTTCGAGCAGGTGCCCGACCGCCGAGGAGAGCAGGTAGCGGTCGCTCTCGAAATAATCGTCGTGGCGGGAGAAGCCGCCCAACGCCTTGGCGATGTCGGACGCGACGGACGGTTTCTCGGCGATGATCAGGCTTTTAGGCATGCTTGGCGGCTGGTCGAAGAGCGGCAGATAGTACCCAAGGTGTCGAAGCCGGGGCAAGGAAACATTTGAGCGATGCAGCCCAACGCGCATGTATGCGCGCCGGTGCGGGCGCCCACACTCGCGCGGGCACGCGAGGCGGCGCGCGGCCGCTTAAAACACGGGACGCGTCTCACAAGATGGGGATCACGCGGTGAAGAGCCAAGCCCGGCGCGCAGTAATGCCCGCGCATCGGCGCTTTCTGCCCTAAGTGCGGCGTTGCCAACGCCCACCCGCGACCGCCGCCACGCGGCCATCCAGTTCGAGCATGGTCAAGGCGGCAATCACCGTCGCCGCTTCGAGTGTCGAGCGCACCACGAGGGCATCCACCGCCAGCGTTTCGTGGCCGAGGGCCGCCAGCACGGCGACGGCGTCAGGATCGGCAGGGTGTGGCATTGTCGCCGGCAATGACGCGCGTTGCGCGGGTGCGCTTACATCGACGCCCGGCAGGCGCAACTCTTCCAGGATGTCCTGCGCGGTTTCGACAAGCTTCGCCCCCTCGCGAATCAGCTTGTGGCAGCCACGGGCGAAGGGCGAGTGGATCGATCCGGGGAGCGCGAACACCTCGCGCCCCTGCTCGCCTGCAAGCCGCGCCGTGATGAGGGAGCCCGAGGAGAGCGTCGCCTCGACGACCAGGAGACCACGGGAGAGGCCGCTGATCAGCCGGTTACGTCGTGGAAAGTTCGATGGCAACGGCGGTGTCCCCGGCGCGAACTCGCTGATGATGAGTCCGCTTTCAGCAATCGCGTGGGCGAGGTCGCGATTGCGCGCGGGGTAAACGCGATCCGGTCCGGTGCCGATCACCGCGATCGTGCTGCCGGGACCGGCGAGGCCGCCGCGATGGGCAGCGGCGTCGATGCCCACCGCCAGCCCGCTCACGATAGTCATCCCCACGTGTGACAGGGCCCTCGCGAACGCCTCGGCATCGGCGCACCCTTGAGGCGTGGCGTTGCGGCTCCCCACAATGGCCATCCCGGGGCGACCAAGAAGCGCAACGCTGCCTATCGTGTACAGTACCGGCGGCGGATCGCCCGTCTCAAGGAGCGACGCGGGGTATTGCGCATCGTCCCACGCCAGGAGGCCGTGCGCGCCATCCGCGAGCCAGTCGAGCGTTGCCTGCAGGCGCTCCGCTGCCGGCCCCGCGGTGAGCGCTTTCTCGGCGGCGGGAGTGGTGTGCGAACGCCGTTGCGCTGGCCGCGTATCGAGCAGCGCTTCCGGGGAGCCGAATGCCCGCAGCAGCTTGACCAGCGCGCGCGCGGGCACGCCGGCAGCATGCAGCCGCACCCAAGCGCGAGCCCGGGAATCGATCTTCATGGGGGAAGCGCGGGCGCCCGCGCCTGGCTACGGCTGCCGGACCCAGTCGCCGATGTCGACGGGGTCCGTCGTGTTGAGGACCAGGCCGTAGGCGACGCGGTCGAACACCCGGAACACGAAGACCAGGCCGGTGCGCTCGTCCGGCACCTGGACAAACCTGTCGGGCTGGACAAACTTCGTTACTTCCATGAGCTGCACGATCCGATCGGGCTCCTTGGACGGACGCGGATCGGCGATTGGCGCGACGACCCTGTAAATCGCCAGCACGGAGCCAACATCCAGCCCATCGCGCGCGCCCTTGTCCAGGGTCACCACCCACCCGCGACCAATTTCGCTGGAGTTCGGGCCGGCGGCAATGATCTGGCCACTGACCGAGCGCTGTGGCGGGTGCGGCACATAATTCAGGATCTGCTCACGGGGCGCTGGCACCAGGCGATCACCCACCTGTATCTCTTCCCGGGCGCCTGCAATCCGCGCGGTGGAAACCTCGGCAAAGCGCTCGATCCGGGCGGTGCCCAGGAACCGCTGCTCGTAGCCGAGAACTTCCCCGGTCTGCGGGGACGCTAACGTACGGCCGGGCCGATAGATGAACCAGAGCTCGCCGCGGCCAGGATCGATGCCGGTCACGTAGACGACATCGTTTTGCCCACGCACCACCCGCTTGTCCTTGCCGGCGATGATTTCGGCGGCGTTTGCCAGTCCTTCCGGTCCGGTGATGAGCGGCTCGGTGAGATAGGGCTCGATGTCGCCCGAGGGGATGCTGGGGATGGCTTCGGAGGCCAGCGGCGAAACTCGCACTCCCGGCGAGAGTCTCACCATCGGGCGTTCGATGGTGAGGCGCGGCACGCCTTCGGCCCCGCCTCCGGGGCCGCCAGTGCGGTCAAGCACCACCACGTCACCGGGATAAATCCAATGGGGATTCCTGATCTGGTCGCGGTTCAGGCGCCAGATATCCGGCCAGCGCCACGGGTCCTTCAGGAATTTGCCGGCGATGCCCCAAAGAGTGTCTCCTTTTTGCACTGTGTAGCGCTCTGGAGCCCGGGGATTGACCACAACATCGTCGGCAGCGACGGCCGCACCGGCCACGACCAGGACGGCGGCAGTCGCCGCAAGCAGGCGCTTCGCTATGCTAAACTTCTGACGCATAAGACCTCTTCCGGTGGGGGCGGGCCTTGCCATCGTCTAAACCGCCGCAAAATAAGGGGTTAGATCAGATTCTGCATCCGGAGTCTGCATTTTGCAAGCTTAGAACGATGGCATTACTTCAGATACTCGAATATCCGGACCCGCGATTGCGCAAGGTCGCCTCCCCGGTGGCGGCGGTGACCCCCGAAATCCAGAAGCTGGTCCGTGACCTGGCCGAAACCATGTATGCGGCGCCGGGCATCGGCCTCGCGGCCACCCAGGTTGACGTCCACAAGCGGGTAATCGTCATGGACCTGTCCGAAACGCGCGACGAGCTCCGGGTGTTCATCAACCCGGAAATTCTCGAAGTCGGCGGCGAGGCCGAGGCCGAGGAAGGCTGCCTGTCAGTGCCAGGCTATTACGACAAGGTGACCCGCCCTGCTACCGCACGGGTGCGCGCGCTGAACCAGCGGGGCGAACGCTTCAATGTCGACGCCGATGGCCTTCTTGCGGTATGCATCCAGCACGAGATGGATCACCTGATGGGCAAGGTGTTCGTCGATCACCTGTCGCCGCTAAAACGCGCCCGTTTATCCGCAAGGCTGCGCAAGAAACAGCGCCTCGCCGGCTAAGGAACCTCTGAATAACTCCCACGTGATTGCGCTGCAGGGCCAAATGCGGATGATTGCCTCCGTTGCCAAATTCGGCGCGACGACGGTCGTAGTCAAACTACGATGCCGAGGAGCCTCAGTTGGCAAACCCGGAAGCAAGCGCCGCATTTGGCAGCAGCCCGGAGGGACGGTGGTGTTTCGGGTGGCTTGCTTTGTCGCGACGCTTGGCACAAGGGAACCACCCTTCGCTTCGCGCCGCCTCATTTGGTAACTGCGGCAATCCATCCCGAAACACCACCGTCGCAATCGCGCGCGACTTGTTCAGAGGTTCCCTG
Organism: Betaproteobacteria bacterium; assembly: GCA_025355395.1. Taxonomy (GTDB): domain Bacteria; phylum Pseudomonadota; class Gammaproteobacteria; order Burkholderiales; family Casimicrobiaceae; genus CAIWHR01. Next base: position 1,509 of record JANXZT010000159.1, on the reverse strand, counting down.
ACACCGTGCGCCGCACCCGATGAACACCATCTTCATCAACGACCTGCGCGTGCAGACGCGCATCGGCGTTTATGCGTGGGAAGAGCACCTGCCGCAGACGTTGCGGCTCGACCTCGAGCTCGGCGTGCCGGATGCGGCGTTTGCCTCGGATGATCTTGCCGACGCGCTCGATTACTCCGCCGTGGTGCAGCGGGTGCAGGCCTTTGCCGCGGAGCATCGGCACCGCTTGCTGGAGCGCTTTGCCCAGGGCATCGCCGACATCGCGCTCGGTGATTTTCGCGCGCAGTGGGTCAAGGTGCGGGTCGCCAAGCTGGGGGCGGTGGCCGGGGTCAGGGAAATTGGCGTGCAGATCGAGCGCCGACAAGCCTGACGAGTTCCCGCGCTCATGGGTCGAAGCCCGCGCCCGAGGATGCTTCAGGCGATGGCGACGACGGGAACCGACCAGGGTTCCGGCCACGCGATGCCATGCGCGGCACAAGGCTCGCTGGCGATGCGCCAGGAGCTAAAACCGGCTGCCGCGAATTGCTGCATGAGCCCCGCTTGCGAAAACAACCGCATTTCGAGCGTGCTGCCCGGCCCCCCGTGGAACACCAGATTGCCGAACGACTCGGTGCGGCCATCACGGGTAATGTTGTGCAACGTCCACTGCGCATTGCGCTGCTCGAGATGAAACTCGTTCAACTCGGGAAAGTGCTCGACGGTCGCGGCATCGAGCGAAAAAGGCACGGTGAAGATGAACACACCTCCCGGCTTCAGGAGTCGACGCGCGTTAATGAAGGCGATCTCGATCGGCGGGGCCACATGCTCGAAGACATCACTCGCAATCAGGAAATCGTATTGGCCGATCATCGACTCCGGCGGTCGCGTGATGTCGAGCTTCGGCTGCGCATCGAACCAGGTGTTGGTGTAATCGAAATGCGCGGCCAGCGCACGCGCGTACCGGTCATCGTCGGAGAGGCCGATGCCGCGGAGGTTGTTGTGAACCGGCAATTCGGTGAGTGTCGCGTCGCATCCCAAAAGCTCGGTGCAAACAAGGTGCGCCACCGCGCGGAAGCGGACGGTCGATGCGCATCGGCGGCACGAGGGTGTTTCGCGTGAAAGCTCCGCCGGCGCGACCGTATTGGGTGTTCCGCACAGGTTGCACACGAACGCAACCGTGCCGGGCACGGCCGGCAAGTCGATTGCGGCGCCGGGTGCCTTTCCTGAATCCCGTGGTGCCCGGTTGCCGGGCTTCAATCGCCGCAGCCAGGGGCGAATCGAAGCGAGGCTGACGATCATGCCTGCTCGCAGCACGAGCACATGAAGCGTCTCGCCATGTCGCTGGCGGGCGCGGGCATGTACATCCCGCGCGCCCCATGGATAGTGGTAGGCATCACCGCGGGAGAACCTCACCCACGCGGGTGATGGGCCTGGTGCAGTTGCTTCAGGCGTTCGCGCGCGACGTGAGTATAGATGGTGGTGGTGGTGATGTCGGCGTGCCCCAGCAGCAATTGCACCACCCGAAGATCG
>JANXZT010000153.1 GCA_025355395.1 Betaproteobacteria bacterium | reverse complement strand
AAGCCCGAGCCCGGTACCCTCCTGCTTGTTGGTGTAGTTGCGTCCGACTTGACGAAACTCCTCGAACACCGCTTCCTGATCTTCGGCCGCAATCCCGATGCCGGTATCGTGGACAGCGATGACGACGTTATCGGTATCGCGCCTTGCGCTGACGTCGATCCGGCCGCCGTCGGGCGTGAACTTGACCGCGTTGGAAAGCAGGTTGAGCAGGATCTGCTTCAGCTTGCGCTCGTCGGCCACGACCTCACCCAATTGCGGCGCGACATCGACACCCAGTGCAATGCTGTGCCGCTGTGCGCGCTCACGCACCAGAGTCATCGCATTGGCGATCGCAGCGGGCAGGTCGAATATCGATAGCTCGAGCTCCATTCGCCCGGCTTCTACTTTCGAAAGGTCGAGGATGTCGTTGATCAGGTTAAGCAGGTGCCGGCCGGAGGAATGGATATCTTTGAGATAGTCGTCCTGCTTGTCGTTCAACTCGCCGAACAATCGCTCGAGCAACACCTCGGAAAAGCCGATGATGGCATTGAGCGGCGTGCGCAACTCGTGCGACATGTTGGCGAGGAACTCCGACTTGTGCTTGTTGGCAATTTCGAGCTGGCGGCTCTTGTCCTGGATTTCCCGGAACAGCCGGACGTTCTCCAGGGCGATGGCAGCCTGGTCGCCGAAGGTTTGGAGCAACATCAGTTCGCGCTCCGAGAACGGGCGGACATCCTGCCTGCGCAGGAGGATCGTGCCCACCGGCTGGCCCTCGCGATAGAGTGGCACCACGACTACCGTGCGATGCCCGAAACGCTGCGCCAGGTCGTAGCTCCTTGGGTATTCTGCCGCCTCGGCAAGCATGTCGCGCACCTGGATGCTTTCGCGCTGGAGCAGCGCGCGGCCCGAGATCGAATCACGATTGATGGGTAACGTATCGACGTGGGTGACCGGATCGGGCGATGGGCCCTTCGACGCGAGATGCCTTAACATGTCGCCGTCGGTCAGGTACATCGACGCGGCAGAGGCATCGCATAGACGCGCGGCGCGTTCAGCAATGGCATCGAGCACCGGTTGCACGTCGGTGTGCGAGCTCGAGATCACGCGCAGGATTTCCGCGATCGCGGTCTGTTGGTCCAGCGCTTCTTTCGTCTCGTTGAATAGCCGCACGTTCTCGATCGCGATCACCGCCTGGTCGGCAAAAGTCTGGGCGAGCGCGGTCTCCTTCTCGTCGAATTCGCCGGTCGGCGCGCGCAGGATTGCGATGGACCCGATCGCCTTGCCGTCGCGCAGCAACGGCACGAACAGGGCCGAGCGGTATCCCAGCGCGAGCGCGAGGTGTTGCATGCGCGGAAAGCGCTTCGCGCCCTCGACGGTGTCCGCTACCGCGATCACGCGCGACTCGAGGATGCATGCCCCCGCACCGCTACCGCGATCCAGGGGCCAGGGGGTGAGAAATCCTCCGTCGCCTCCGTCCACACCGTCGCTTGCGAATGCCACCGATTCGAGCATTGTTTCCCTCGGCAGCACGAGGCTGACCGCCCGCCCGCCGAATAATCGCTGGCAACTGCGCACGATCGCGTCGAACACCGGCTGCGTATCGGTGATCGAGCCGCTGATCACGCGCAGGATCTCAGCCGTCGCGGTCTGCTGGTCGAGCGCTTCCTTTGTTTCGTTGAACAACCGCACATTATCGATCGCGATAGCGGCCTGCCGGGCAAACGTCTGCACGAGCGCGACCTGGTCGGGCGAAAACAGCACGGGTTCGCGGCGGAAGAGGAAGATAGCTCCATAGGCGCCGCCTTCGCGCATCAGCGGAACCGCCAGCATGGCCCGAGCACCCAATGACATGATGCTTTCGCGCGAGTCCGGGTATTCGGTGTCAAGCAACGGAAGCACGTCGGCGTGATGGATCGTCTCGCGGTCGAGCATGGCGCGACCGGTAATGAGGGACCTCTTCAGCGGTAGCGGCCCGGGAGGCGGCGAAGGCTTTTCGTTTTCGACCGAATAATCCGCGACCGGACGGAGCGTGTCGCCGTCGACCAGCAAGACCCGCGCGGACGGTGCACCGCACAAATGAGCTGCCCGTTCGGCGACCGCATCGAGCACCGGCTTCACGTCGGTGGGTGAGCTCGAAATCACCCGCAGAATTTCGCTGATGGCGGTCTGCTGCTCGAGCGAGGTGGTGAGCTCGCGCGTGCGCTCGTCGACCTTGCGCTCGAGGCCCGCGTACGACTCCCGCAACTGCGCGGTCATGCGGTTGAACTGGTCGGCGAGCCCTTCCAGCTCGTCGCCCGTTTTTACCTCGATTTGCTGGTCCAGGTTGCCGGTGCCAATGCGGCGGGCGCCTTCATCCAGGGTGCGGATCGGGCGCACCATGCCGCGCGCCAGGGCCAGCGCCCCGAGCGCGGAGATCACGAGGCCGGCCAGCAGCAGCAATCCGGTGCGCACGATCGAGGCGTTGAGCTTGGCGTAGACCTCCGCAACCGGCTGCTCGACGAACACTTTCCAGTTAAGGGTCTCGATCGGTGCGACCGAGGTCAGCACCGATGTGCCCGCAGCATCCGTCGACAGCATGGCGAGATCGTCGGGTTCCCGGGTGCTGATCGCCGCTTTCACGTGCGCGAGGCCCGACAAATTGGTTTTGCGCAGCACCAGCCCGATGTCCGGATCCGCGATCAGGAAGCCGTTGCCATCGACCACGTACGCTTTCCCTTTGTCACCGATCTTGATGCGCGATACGACGTCCCAGATGAACTTGAGGTTAACGTCGGCGACGGTTACCGGCCCCTTGTCACCGCCGGACCGGATCGCGATCGTCATGTAGGGTTCGGTCTCCTTGCGAAAGTACACCGCCCCGAACCATGGCCGGCCGCGCCGGGCGTTGGCAAATGCCGGCTCCTGCGACCGATCCTTTCCCGAGTTGACGTTATCCATGCCGAGGCGGGAGACCGCAATCTGCTCACGGCCGGCGGCATCCAGTTGCGCGATGTCGGTCACTTCGGGCGCCTGCCGCAGGAGCTTCAGGAACTCGATGCGTCGCGACTCGACGTCGCTCGCGTCCAACTGCGGCAGCGCGGCGTAGGCAAGCTGTTGCTCGATCTGGCGGATGTATTGCTCGATCCTGGAGGCCGCGCCGATGGCCTTTTCGTGCTGGAGGCTCGCTAGCGCAGACTTGTTCTCCTGGTACGAAAAATAGACGCTGATGGCACCCGAGGCCAGCAACGCAATAGTCACCAGCGAAAGAATGAGCAGCAGATACTTCCGGAACAGCCGCCCGCGATGCATATCGCGCGGAATCGGATTCGCCGGTGGCACAGCGGCGGCAGGAAGAGAGGTTGCAGCCATGGGCCTAGATGGAACCTTGCGCGCAGCAGGAGCAACAGACGGAGCAGGACGTCATGGGGTTGCTTCGACAAAAGCGGCGCGATGTTCGGCGGCGATTGCGCGCAGTCTTTCGTCACGCGCCGCCAATAGTGATCCGTCGCTCATCGTTGCCGGAAGCGAATGCGCGTCGACGTAGCCCATGCCGCGCCCCCTCAATCGGCGTCTTTCGATAAACAATAGCACCTCGTCGTCAGATGCAGGGTATCGGGAGCAAACCGCCCGCCACGGCGCTAATGAACGTGCGGCGATCAATCACTGAACCACCTCGTCCGCGCGCAGCAGCAGCGATTGGGGGATCGTCAGCCCCAGAGCCTTTGCGGTCTTGAGGTTGACGAGGAGGTAGTACCTGTTCGGCTGCTCCACCGGCAGCTCGCCGGGCTTCGCCCCTTTGAGGATCCTGTCGACGTAGACCGCCGCCCGTCGCAAGTTGTCGGCGAGGTCCGGCCCGTATGACATGAGTCCCCCGTCCCGTACGACGAGACCGTTCTCGTACATGGCCGGAACCCGATGTGCGGCCGCAAAGTCAATGACCCGCCTCCGATTGAGGGTCGTGAGCGCGTCCGTCACCAAGTAGACCGCGTCGGGCGGCTCCCGAGTCATCGCAGAAAAAGCCACATCAAAGTCATCGGGTTCGCGCACGCCCAGCGGCTGAATGGTCACGCCGAGTACGCGTGCAGCTTTCTCGATCTCGCGATAGCGAAGTGTCATCGCGCGATCGTCCGCATTCCAGAGCACGGCGATGCGCGTAGCCCTTGGCATTGCTTCCTTGAGGAGCTCCAGTCGCTTCGCACTCAGCTCGGTGGCCTGCTCGGAGATCCCGGTGACGTTTCCGCCCGGCCGGGCGAGGCTTGCGATCAACCCGGTGCTCACGGCATCGCCGGCGCCGGTGATGACGATCGGGATGGTCGAGGTTGCTCCCTTGGCAGCCTCGGCGGACGGCCCGCCCAGCGTCACGATCATGTCGACCTTGAGACCCACCAGCTCGGTCGCCAACCCAGGAAGCCGATCGCTCCTGGTTTCAGCCCACCGGCCCACATAGTTGATGCTCGTTCCTTCCACGTATCCGAGGTCCCGGAGCGCCTGTCGTAGCGCGGCGGGCGGAGCCCCATCCGGCGGGCGCGCGCCTCCCGACAGAAGGCCAATGCGCCACACCTTTCCCGGCCGCTGCGCCTCGGTGGCAAGCGGCACGGCGAGGAGCCCGCCCGCGATCGTACCAATGAAGCTTCGTCGGTCCATCATTGGATCACCTCGTCGGCGCGCAGCAGCAGCGGTTGGGGAATCGTGAGGCCGAGCGCCTTCGCCGTCTTGAGGTTCATGATCAGCTCGAACTTCGTCGGCTGCTCGATAGGCAGATCACCGGGCCTGGCACCTCTAAGCACGCGATCGACGTAGTTTGCCCCTCGCCGAAAAAGTTCGGTCAAGTCAGCCGCGTAGGACAACAGGCCCCCCGCCTCGACGAAACTGCGGTGACCGGAGATGGCCGGAAGCTTCAGACTGATCGCCGCGTCGGCGATGATCTTACGGTACGTGCTGATTTTCGAATCGTAAATGACGTAGAGTGCGTCGGGACGCCGTCGTTCGAGACTCTGGATCGCGCGTTCCAAGTCACCGGCATTCGCGACACGGAGGTCGTCGAGCGACAGGCCGAGCTGACGCGCCGCGTGCTGTGCCGCCACGTAGCCTGGGCGCGCAATGGCGACGTCGGGATTCCACAGGTACGCGATATGGCTGGCGCGGGGTAGCAATTCTTTGAGCAGGCCAAGGCGCTTACCCACCAGATCGATGGATTGCCACGATGTGCCCGTGACATTGGATCCGGGCCGCGCGAGGTTACTCACGACGCCGGCGGCAATCGGGTCACCGATACCCAGCATGACGATCGGGATGGTCTTCGTGGCCTTGGCGACCGCCTGCGCGGCGTTACTCGTAGTCACGACGATCGCATCCACGCGCTCGCGTACGAGCTCGTCGGCGAGGAGCGGTAGCCGCGTCGGATCGCCGTCCCCCGAGCGGTAGTCGATACTCAGGGTTTCCCCGGGCGCATAGCCGCGCTCGGCCAACGACGCGAGGAAGGCTGCGCGCTCCGGTGACGGCGGCTCTGTGATCGACGTCAGTCCAAGATAGCCAAGCCGCCATACCTTGCCAGGTTGTTGCGCGTTGCCGATCAACGGTGCGGCAACCGATGCGCCCGCGAGGGCCACGATGAATTCGCGCCGATCCATCACTGGATCACCTCGTCCGCACGCAGCAGCAGCGCTTGCGGGATCGTGAGCCCGAGCGCCTTCGCGGTCGTGAGGTTGATCACGAGCTCGAACTTGGTCGACTGCTCAACCGGAAGATCGGCAGGTTTGGCACCGCGCAGGATCTTGTCCACATAGGTGGCGCTGTGCCGTCGAAGCTCCAGCCAATCGATCCAGTAAGACATTAGACCGCCGTCCGAGACCCATCGCGAATCACCGAAGATCGAGGGCAGTCGGTTGGCCAGCGCGAAATCCACGATCAGCTTTCGTTGTCCCGTGTCCGTGGAGCTCGGGGTAGCGTAGAGCCCGTCGGGCCGCTGCTGTAAGATCGTGGCGAGTGCGGCTCGAACCTCGTTCGGCTCGCGCGCTTCAGCGTTCAGA
>JANXZT010000145.1 GCA_025355395.1 Betaproteobacteria bacterium | reverse complement strand
GCCGAAGTATCGCGTGCGTACGAGTCGCGCATGGTCGAGCTGCACGCCAAAATCACGGTACGCTTGAAGCAGATGCTAACCGGCAAGGATGGCGAGCGGGTCGAGCAGGTGCAGCGGTTCGAGACGACGGTCGGCCGGGCGTTGCTGTCGGAGATCCTGCCGGCCAACCTGCCGTTCTCAACCATCAACCGGCCGCTCAAGAAGAAGGAAATCTCGCGCATCATCAACGCGAGCTTCCGTCGCTGCGGCCTCCGGGAAACGGTGATCTTCGCCGACAAGCTGATGCAGGCGGGATACACGCTGGCTACGCGAGGGGGCATCTCCTTTGCTGCCGATGACATGCTGGTGCCGGCGGAAAAGCGCTCGATCATCAGCGAGGCCGAAACCCAGGTGAAGGAGATCGAGGCGCAGTACACCTCCGGTCTTGTCACCCAGGGCGAGCGTTATAACAAGGTGGTGGATATCTGGGGCCGCGCGGGTGACGATATCGCGAAGGCGATGATGACGCAGCTCGGCACCGAGGAGGTCGTCGACCGCGAGGGCAAGACGGTGAAGCAGGAGTCGTTCAATTCCATCTACATGATGGCCGACTCCGGCGCGCGCGGCTCGGCGGCGCAGATCCGCCAGCTCGCCGGCATGCGCGGTCTCATGGCGAAACCCGACGGCTCCATCATCGAGACGCCGATCACGGCGAACTTCCGTGAGGGCCTCAACGTGCTGCAGTACTTCATCTCGACCCACGGCGCCCGCAAGGGTCTCGCGGATACCGCGTTGAAGACCGCGAACTCGGGCTACCTCACCCGGCGCCTGGTCGACGTGACCCAGGATCTCGTGGTCATTGAAGACGATTGCAAGACGACCAACGGGGTGGCCATGAAGGCGCTGGTGGAGGGCGGTGAAGTAATCGAGCCGCTGCGTGAGCGCATGCTGGGCCGCGTCGCTGCCGCCGACATCGTCAACCCGGAATCGCAGGCGACGCTGTATTACGCCGGTACTCTCCTGGGTGAAGACGAAGTCGAGCAGATCGAGCTACTGGGCATCGACGAAGTGAAGGTGCGCACGCCATTAACCTGCGATACGCGTTATGGCTTGTGCGCGGCGTGCTATGGACGCGACCTGGGTCGCGGCCATCTCGTCAACGTCGGCGAAGCGGTGGGCGTCATTGCCGCCCAGTCGATCGGTGAGCCGGGCACGCAGCTCACGATGCGTACGTTCCACATCGGTGGCGCGGCATCGCGGACCGCGGCGGCATCGCAGCTCGAAAGCAAGTCGGCCGGTACGGTCCGCTTCTCGCCGCTCATGCGCTACGTCACCAACGCCAAGGGCGAGATGGTGGTCATCGCGCGCTCCGGTGAGGTGCTGATCCACGATGACAATGGCCGCGAGCGCGAGCGTCACAAGGTGCCCTACGGTGCCATGCTCCAAGCCAAGGATGGGGATGTCGCCAAGGCGGGGAAGGTGCTCGCGACGTGGGATGCGACGAGCCGTCCGATCGTCACCGAATATGCGGGCCGGGTGAAGTTCGAGAACGTCGAGGAAGGCGTGACGGTCGCGAAGCAGGTCGACGAAGTGACCGGCCTTTCCACGTTGGTGGTCATCGATCCGAAGCGCCGCGCGGGTGCGGCAGCGAAGGGCGTGCGGCCGCAGGTGAAGCTGCTCGACGAAAGTGGCGAGGAAATCAAGCTCGCAGGTTCGGAGCTTTCGGTCAACATCACCTTCCAACTGGGCTCGATCATCACGGTCAAGGACGGCCAACAGGTCGGAGTAGGCGAAGTGCTTGCGCGGATCGCACAGGAAACGTCCAAGACCCGCGACATCACCGGCGGCCTGCCGCGGGTTGCGGAGCTCTTCGAAGCGCGGGCACCCAAGGACGCGGGCACGCTCGCGGAAGTCACAGGCACGGTGTCGTTCGGCAAGGATACCAAGGGCAAGCAGCGCCTCGTCATCACCGATCTCGACGGCGTCGCGCACGAGTACCTGATCCCCAAGGACAAGCACGTCACGGCGCACGATGGCCAGGTGGTGAACAAGGGCGAATCGATCGTCGACGGTCCGGCGGATCCGCACGACATCCTTCGTCTTCTCGGCGTCGAAGCGCTCGCGCGCTACATCACCGACGAGGTGCAGGACGTCTACCGGCTGCAGGGCGTGAAGATCAACGACAAGCACATCGAAGTGATCGTGCGGCAGATGCTCCGTCGCGTGCAGGTGGTCGAACCGGGCGACACCCGGTTCATCCTGGGGGAGCAGGCAGAGCGCTCCGACATCCTGGACGAGAACGACAAGGCCACGGGCAACAACAAGCAGCCGGCGGTTTATGAGCACATGCTGCTGGGTATCACCAAGGCGTCGCTGTCGTCCGACTCATTCATTTCGGCGGCTTCCTTCCAGGAAACCACCCGGGTGCTGACCGAGGCGGCCATCATGGGCAAGAAGGATGAACTGCGCGGACTGAAGGAAAACGTGATCGTCGGCCGGCTGATTCCTGCCGGCACCGGTCTTGCGTATCACAATGCCCGCAAGCGCCGGAAGCTCCTCGGCCCGGATGCCGGATTTGCCCCGATGGGCGACGAGGTGCCGCCAGCAGTCGTACCGGCGCCGGCAGGCTCGGAGATGTCGGCCGACGCCGCCTGATCACCAACTGACGGAGTAACCCCCTCTCGGGCCGCGCAGCGCGAAGCTGCCGGCCCCTTTTTCTTGGGCCGTCAACTCCTGATCTGCTGCGGTGGGTCGCCATTGACCGATTGCTCGGGTCGCCCCTCCATGCGCACAAAGCGGAGGAAATATCACGGCGCGCCGGCGTCCGGCCTCACATGCCGTCTCACACTGCAGTAGAGCATTGACATAACACGCATAAGGCTCTAAACTCTTTCGTCTTTTCGCCTCCTGTCTGGCCTCGACACCGCCAACGGGGGAGCCCAAGCGTACCCGGGCCGCTAGCAGTGCCGGTCGGCCGTGGCGCAGAAAGGTGGCCCTATGCGACGCACCACGCGAGCTTGGGCCACTTTGATTTGTTGAAGCACACGTTGCACCAAGCGATAGGTTCGCCGAGTAATCAGCCCTGCGGTCCACCCAGCCTTTCGGGCGCGCCGCATGAAACGCAAACAAGCGGAAAGTCAGGATGCCCACCATCAATCAGCTCGTCCGGAAGGGCCGTGAGCCCCCCGTGTCGAAAAGCAAGGTTCCGGCGCTGCAGCAGAGCCCGCAAAAGCGTGGCGTCTGCACGCGCGTGTACACCACGACGCCGAAAAAGCCCAACTCGGCGTTGCGCAAGGTTGCCAAGGTGCGTCTCACCAACGGCTTCGAGGTGATCAGCTACATCGGCGGCGAAGGCCACAATCTGCAGGAGCACTCGGTGGTTCTGATCCGCGGCGGCCGGGTGAAGGATCTGCCCGGCGTTCGTTACCACATGGTGCGCGGCAGCCTCGACACCGCAGGCGTGAAGGACCGCAAGCAGGCGCGGTCGAAGTACGGTGCCAAGAAGCCGAAGGCTGCCTAGCAACCGCAGCGCAAGCAAACAGCACACTGGGTTTTGGTTGAACGGAGAAATTGATGCCCCGACGCAGAGAGGTTCCCAAGCGCGAGATCCTGCCCGATCCGAAATACGGCTCGACGGATGTCGCGAAGTTCGTGAACGTGCTGATGACGGCCGGCAAGAAGTCCGTTGCCGAGCGCATTCTGTATGGCGCGTTCGAGTCCATCACCAAAAAGGGTGGCAAGGATCCGTTGGAGATCTTCAACCAGGCGCTCTCGAACTCGAAGCCCATGGTGGAGGTGAAAAGCCGCCGCGTCGGTGGTGCGAACTTTCAGGTCCCCGTCGAAGTGCGTCCGATCCGGCGCATGGCGCTCGCGATGCGGTGGTTGCGCGAAGCCGCCCGCAAGCGGGGCGAGAAATCCATGGGGCAGCGTCTCGCGGCGGAGCTGACCGAGGCTTCCGAAGGTCGCGGGGGTGCTGTCAAGAAGCGCGAGGAAGTGCATCGCATGGCGGAGGCGAACAAGGCCTTCTCGCACTTCCGGTTCTAGGAATCGGAAGGTCGCTAGCCGGCTGCAGGAATCGTAAGGATGAATGTCGACCTGCAGCCAGACCGACATCGATCTTGCAAGTACATGGCGGAACCGGGCGATTCCCTTGTTCCGCATTAACAGGCGTTGAAACAAAGTGCCACGAGCTACACCCATCGACCGGTACCGCAACATCGGCATCAGTGCCCACATTGATGCCGGCAAGACCACGACCACCGAACGCATTCTGTTCTACACCGGCGTCTCGCACAAAATGGGTGAAGTGCACGACGGCGCGACCGTCATGGACTGGATGGAGCAGGAGCGTGAGCGCGGCATCACCATCACGTCCGCGGCGACGACCTGCTTCTGGAAGGGGATGGACAAGACCTTCCCCGAGCACCGCATCAACATCATCGACACCCCGGGGCACGTCGATTTCACGATCGAGGTCGAGCGCTCGATGCGCGTGCTCGACGGCGCGTGCATGGTGTATTGCGCCGTGGGCGGCGTGCAGCCGCAATCGGAAACCGTATGGCGGCAGGCCAACAAGTACAAGGTCCCGCGGCTTGCGTTCGTCAACAAGATGGACCGTCAGGGCGCCAACTTCTTCAAGGTCTACGACCAGATGAAGTCGCGGCTCAAGGCCAACCCTGTGCCCATTCAGATTCCGATCGGCGCGGAGGAAAAGTTCGAGGGTGTGGTCGATCTCGTCCAGATGAAAGCAATCTACTGGGACGAAGCCACGCAGGGCATGAAGTACGAGACCCGCGAAATCCCGGCCGAGTTGCTCGAGACTGCCAAGGAATGGCGCGAAAAGATGGTCGAGAACGCCGCCGAGGCGAATGAAGAGCTCATGAACAAATATCTCGAGGGCGGCGAATTGACCCCCGCAGATATCAAGTCGGGCTTGCGCCAGCGTACGATCGCGTCCGAAATCGTGCCGATGATGTGCGGCTCCGCGTTCAAGAACAAGGGCGTGCAGGCGATGCTCGACGCCGTGGTCGAGTTCATGCCGGCGCCGACGGACATTCCCCCGGTCAAGGGCGAGCTCGAGAATGGCAAGATGGGTGAGCGCAAGGCCGCCGATGACGAGCCTTTCGCGGGCCTCGCATTCAAGATCATGACCGACCCGTATGTGGGCCAGTTGATCTTTTTCCGCGTGTATTCGGGCGTAGTCAATTCAGGCGACACTGTTTACAACCCGATTCGCGGACGCAAGGAGCGCATCGGCCGGATTTTGCAGATGCACGCCAACCAGCGCGAGGAAATCAAGGAAGTGCGCGCGGGCGACATCGCCGCGGCCGTGGGGCTCAAGGAAGCCACGACCGGGGACACGCTGTGCAACCCCGATCATGTGATCATGCTCGAGAAAATGATCTTCCCGGAGCCGGTAATTCACGTTGCCGTCGAGCCGAAGACCAAGGCTGACCAGGAGAAGATGGGCATCGCCTTGAACCGGCTCGCGCAGGAAGACCCGTCGTTTCGGGTGCGCACGGATCAGGAGTCGGGGCAGACCATCATCTCCGGGATGGGCGAATTGCATCTCGAGATCCTGGTCGATCGCATGAAGCGCGAATTCGGCGTCGAGGCAAACGTGGGCGCGCCGCAAGTGGCCTATCGCGAGGCCATCAAGAAGCTGGTCCAGGTCGAGGGCAAGTTCATCAAGCAGTCGGGCGGGCGCGGCCAATACGGTCACGTCTGGCTCAAGATGGAGCCGAACGAGCAGGGCAAGGGATTCGAGTTCGTCGACGCCATCAAGGGCGGCTCGGTGCCGCGCGAATATATTCCCGCGGTCGAGAAAGGGCTGCGCGAAACGCTGCCCAATGGCGTGCTTGCAGGATTTCCGGTGGTGGACGTGAAGGTGACATTGTTCGACGGCAGCTACCACGATGTCGACTCGAACGAGAATGCGTTCAAGATGGCCGCGTCGATGGCGTTCAAGGATGGCATGCGTCAGGCGAACCCGGCGCTGCTCGAGCCGATGATGGCCGTTGAGGTCGAGACGCCCGAGGACTTCATGGGCAACGTCGTGGGCGACCTGTCGTCGCGGCGAGGAATGATCCAGGGGATGGATGACATGCCCACGGGCAAGGTCATCAAGGCCGAAGTGCCGCTGGCCGAGATGTTCGGCTACTCGACGACGCTACGGTCGCTGTCGCAGGGTCGTGCGACGTACACGATGGAATTCAAGCACTACACCGAGGCGCCTAAAAATGTCGCCGAGGCCGTCATCAACAAGAAGACGTGATCGGACAAAAGTAAACCCCTACTTTTGTCCGGGTAGTTAGCCTTGAATCGCGGGCAGAGCCCGACGATTCGCGGTCGAAAGATCAACGAAAGAGCTGAGAGGATTTATGGCCAAGGGCAAATTTGAGCGGACCAAGCCGCACGTGAACGTGGGGACGATTGGGCACGTGGATCATGGCAAGACGACGCTGACGGCGGCGATGACGCTGGTGTTGTCGAAGAAGTATGGTGGGGAGGCCAAGGCCTACGACCAGATTGATGCGGCGCCGGAGGAGAAGGCGCGTGGGATCACCATCAACACGGCGCACGTGGAGTACGAGACGGCGAAGCGGCATTACGCGCACGTTGATTGTCCGGGGCATGCTGACTACATCAAGAACATGATCACTGGGGCGGCGCAGATGGACGGGGCGATTCTGGTGGTGAGTGCGGCCGACGGGCCGATGCCGCAGACCCGGGAGCACATTCTGCTGGCGCGGCAGGTGGGGGTGCCCTACATCATTGTGTACATGAACAAGGCGGACATGGTGGATGACGCCGAGCTGTTGGAGTTGGTGGAGCTGGAAGTGCGGGAGCTGTTATCGAAGTACGAGTTTCCTGGGGACGACACGCCGATTGTGATCGGGTCGGCGAAGATGGCGCTGGACGGGGACCAGGGGGCGATGGGCGAGGGCTCGATCATGAAGCTGGCTGAGGCCCTGGACAGTTATATTCCGCAACCGCAGCGGTTGATTGACGGGCCGTTTCTGATGCCGGTGGAGGATGTGTTCTCGATTTCGGGGCGGGGCACGGTGGTGACCGGGCGGGTGGAGCGGGGGGTTGTGAAGGTTGGCGAGAACCTGGAGATTGTGGGGCTGAAGCCGACCTTGCAGACGGTGTGCACGGGGGTGGAGATGTTTCGCAAGCTGTTGGACCAGGGTCAGGCGGGGGACAACGTGGGGGTGCTGCTGCGGGGCACCAAGCGGGAAGAGGTGGAGCGGGGGCAGGTGCTGGCGAAGCCGGGGTCGATCACGCCGCACACCAAGTTCAACGCCGAGGTGTATGTGCTGTCGAAGGAGGAGGGGGGTCGGCACACGCCGTTTTTCCAGGGTTACCGGCCGCAGTTTTATTTCCGGACCACGGACGTGACCGGGTCGGTGGAGTTGCCGTCGGGGACGGAGATGGTGATGCCTGGGGACAACATATCGATCACGGTGACGTTGATTGCGCCGATTGCGATGGAAGAGGGGCTGCGCTTTGCGATCCGGGAAGGTGGCCGCACCGTGGGCGCCGGGGTGGTGGCCAAGGTGATCGAGTAATCAGAAGACAGAATTCAGAAGTCAGAGGACAGTTACGAAACACCGAATGGTCTGCAATCCATTTGGTTTTTCGTCAAGCAGTCACGCGGCTAATCGTCGGGCCTCAGTTGCCAAATGAGCGGCGATTCGTCGGAAGAATAACCGGCCGAAAGTAGGGTTGCACTTTCGGGCGAAAGGCAAATATGCAAAACCAGAGAATACGAATACGGTTGAAAGCGTTCGATTACAAGCTGATCGACCAGTCCGCGCAGGAAATCGTCGAAACCGCGAAGCGCTCCGGCGCAGTGGTCAAGGGACCTGTACCGCTGCCGACCAAGATCGAACGTTATGACGTGCTGCGTTCGCCGCATGTCAACAAGACGTCGCGCGACCAGTTCGAGATTCGCACGCACCTGCGGCTGATGGACATCATCGACCCGACCGACAAGACCGTCGATCAATTGATGAAGCTTGACTTGCCCGCTGGTGTCGATGTCGAGATCAAGCTGCAGTGACAGTGCAAAGTACACCCCTACTTTGCACTGATGGCGACGTAGAAAGAGCAACGCAAGACCGAGTGGTACGCAGTCCATTTGGTTCTTGGTGGCAGTTTCTGCGTTGAATCGTCGGGCTCTGCCCGCGATTCGACGGTAGTACCAACCGGCCGAAAGCAGGGTTTCGCTTTCGGACGAAAGTGCGTTGCCGGCCAATAGCAGTCGGCACCCCGAAATTACCCGGGGCCTAAACAAGAGAGAATTGAAATGTCACTTGGACTTGTCGGTCGCAAGATTGGCATGACCCGCATCTTCGCCGAAGACGGCAAGGCCGTCCCGGTCACGGTGCTGGATGTCGCCAACAACCGTGTCACCCAGATCAAGACGCCCGATACCGACGGGTATGCAGCGGTGCAGGTAACCTACGGCAAGCGTCGCGCCTCGCGCGTGTTGAAGCCGCAGGCCGGGCATCTCGCCAAGGCGGGTGTGGAAGCCGGCGAATTGCTGCGGGAATTTCCGGTTGCGGCAGAGCAGCTTTCCGAGCTCAAGCTGGGTGCTGTCATCGGCGTCGATACGTTCACGGTTGGCCAATACGTCGACGTTACCGGCACCACCAAGGGCCGTGGCTTTTCCGGCGTGATCCGGCGCCACCACTTCAGCTCGAACCGCGCCTCGCACGGCAACTCGCGATCGCACAACACGCCGGGCTCCATCGGCATGGCGCAGGACCCCGGACGTGTTTTCCCCGGCAAGCGCATGGCAGGCCAACATGGCAACGTTACCCGCACGACCCAGATGCTGACGGTCGTTCGCGTGGACACCGAGCGCGGCCTCTTGTTGATCAGGGGCTCCGTGCCCGGTGCGGATGGCGGGCATATCATCATTCGTCCGTCCGCCAAGACCCCGGCGAAGAAGGGGGCCTGACATGGATTTGAAACTCATCAACGGTGATGGCCAGCCCGCGGCGACGGTCGCCGGCTCCGACGATCTCTTCGGCCGCGATTACAACGAGGCGCTGATCCACCAGGTCGTCACGGCCTACCAGGCCAATGCGCGCAGCGGCAACCGCGCGCAAAAGGGACGCAGCGACATCAACAAGTCGCACAAAAAGCCGTGGGCCCAGAAGGGCACGGGCCGGGCGCGCGCGGGTCAGGCCAACAGCCCGCTGTGGCGTGGCGGCGGCCG
>JANXZT010000116.1 GCA_025355395.1 Betaproteobacteria bacterium | reverse complement strand
AACCGTTTGCGTTTGCGCTTCGGCGCGACCGCGGAACAGCTTTTCCCCGGCGTCCTTGATGAAATCCAGCATTCCCATTTTTTTCTCCCATAGGGCGCACGCGCCGGGCGGTTCCCGGCGGCTCGATGCGGACCCGTTCCTTTCGATGCCGGGATCCGTCGATTGGTTCCAGCCCGGCCCGATTCCGTCACTGAGCCGTTGGCCGGCGCCGCAATCGCGGCCTTAACGGCCCACCATCGCCAGGACTTCGGGCTTCAGAAATCGCTCCACTACCAGCATGAAGGCGATCGACGGCACCAGCAACAGCAGCGCCGTGATGGAGGCAATCTGGTAATTGCCCCCCATGCTGGCGTTGAACATCAGCAGGGGTAGGGTCGTGACATCGGGAACCCCTACGAAATAGGTCCCCGTGAACTCATCCAGGGATTCGAGAAACACAAAGATCGCGCTCGCGATCAATCCCGGTGCGGCGAGCGGCAGGGTCACCGTGCGAAAGCAGGTCCATGGCGACGCCCCCAGGTTGCGCGACGCTTCCTCGAGCGAGGCATCGACCGCGGCAAACGCGGCGGAGGCGATCCAGACGGCCAGCACCAGCCCGTGCGCGGCATGAACCAATACCACCCCCGCCACGGTGCCATTAAGGCCGATGGTGTAGAACACCCGCGCGATGTTCACGTATACCGGCATGTTGGGAACCGCCTGCGGCAACAGAAAGAGCAGCAGGATGCCCGCGCGCCACGGCAGGCGCAACCGGGCGAGCGCGTAGCCGGCCGGGACCGCGACCGCCAGGCTGAAGAGCACCGTCAACACGGCAATCCACACGCTGGTGCCAAGCGATGCCAGGGCGTTGCCGCGCGGCTGGAACACCCGATACCAGAAACTCAAGCCGTACTCGTTGGGAAGCTTGTTCGGAAAATACCACCGCTCCGCAAACGCCCACAGCACCAGATTGGCGAGCGGCCCGAAGATGACGAACGCGATCAGTGCAAGGAAGAATCCCCGCGTGACCATTGGCAGCAGATCGACCCGGCCAAGACGAGCTGTTGTCATGCCGCGGGAACCGCTTTCGCTACCGCATGGCGTAGATAGAGTGCCGCCCCGCCCGCGGCCAGCAGCAGTGACAAAAGGCACAACGCGTTGGCCACGGCATAGTCGCCATGGGTATTGATACGGTAGGCGATGTCGACGGTGATCAGGGTCGGGCTGTTGGGATTGATCATCATCGGCACCGACAGCACGGAGAGCATCGTCACGAATGACAGCACCAGCCCCACCAGCAGCGTGCCCCGCACCTGCGGCAACACAATGTCTACCAGCACCTGCCATCGCCGTGCGCCAAGATTGCGCGCCGCCTCGATGTGCTGGCTGTCCACCGACGCCATGGCACCCGCCAGGAGGAGCGTGACGAATGGCACCTGCTTCCACACCAACGCGATCACGATCCCGCGCCAGTCGAGAAGACTCTGCGCCGACCCCGGATCGATCAGCCCGCCGCCGATCAGCACGTGATTGAGCAGTCCGTTCTTCGCGAGAAACGTGCGCATCACCTGCCCGGTCACGATGAAGGGAATGAACAGCGGCCAGCGATACAGCCAGCGCAGCGCGGTGCGCGTTCGCTCACTGCCTCCCAACGTGAGATAGCTTGCGATCAGGATGGCGCAAATGGCGATTCCCACCGTGGAGAGGACGGTGATAGCCACGGTAAACAGAAGATCGTTCTGGTACAGGTCGAGGGCCTTCGCCATGTGCTCGAAGGTCAGGCCCCCGTTCTTGCCACGAAAGGCCAGCACCACCGACATGAGCATCGGCAGGATGAAAAAAAGCGCCACGACACCCAACGCGGGACTGACCAGCGCCAGTCCCGTTCGCTGCTGCCGCGTGGCTTCGTTGCCTCGCATTGCGCGAAGGTGTCGCGGCTACTTCAGCACCACCCGTTCATACCCTTCGACGATATCCGTGAAGTATTCCGAAAGCGGGAATGGCCGGCCATAGCGGGCGAGATCGCTCGGCGAGATGTCGGTGAAGAGCTTGTTCCAGCTCGCGGCGTCGAGTTTGCTCTGCACGTGTTGCGGATCGATCCCCGGGTACCAGTTGAACTGCTTCACGATGCCCTCGGCCTGCACTTCCGGGCTTTCCGCGAGTTCCACGAACTTCTTGGCGAGTTGCGCGTTCGCGGCCTTGGCGGGGATCACGTAGTACATCGGCTGGCCGGGAAGTCCCGGTGAAGGCAGTGAGAGCTTCACCTTGGGATTGAGCTTGCCATCGGCTTGCCACGTATAGAACATGTCGACCCACACCGGCCCCATCGCGATCTCGCCGCGATTGAGCATGTCGAGCGTGCCGGCGTTGCCCGGCGTCATCACCACATACTGGTTGAACTCCTTGAGGCTGCCCAGCGATTTTTCGATCGCGGCCTTCTGACCGGGGTCGTAGGGCCCCTTCTCGAGCTTCTCGCCGATACCCGCGTTGGCGCTGACCCAGCCCATCACAAAGCCCACCCCCGACATGCCGCCTTTCACGCCGTTGTAGCCGAACTGTTTGGGATTCTTTTTTACCCATTCGGCAAGCTCCGCAAACGATTTTGGCGGCGCCTTGACGACCTCCGGGTTGTAGGCGAACGCGATCTGGCTGTGGAACATCGGCAGCACATACCCATCGACATTCGCACCCAGGGCGTTGGTCGCAGTATCGCGCGTCACGAGCTTGTCGACGTTGACCTGACTGCGATACGGCATCAGGAGCTTTTCGCCGACCATGGTGGCGGCGCCACGCTGATGAATCACGGCGACATCGATATCCCAGGCGGTGGTGCCGGCTTTTTGCTGCGCCGAGAGCTTTTCGTAGATCTTTTGCGAGCCCGCGTCGCCCGGACCGGTGCCGACCGCGCGCACCTTGACGCCCGGGTTCATCTTCTCGAAACGGGGCGCCAGGTAATTGTTGACATAGTCGACCATGTTCTGGTCACCGGCGGTCGCCACATTGAGCGTGGTTTGCGCCTGGGCGTGGCCGTAGGGCAATGCCGCCAAGGCGGCCATTGCCAACGCGGGAAACAGCTTGAACCGATTCATGTCGAACCTCCTATGCAGCGCGTTGCTCGTGCAGTGGAAAAAGCAGGAGCGCCTCCTGGGGCACCGCGACGCTGGCGGGCGTCCCCTGGTCGATGCGTTCCGGCGCGTGAACCCAGACTTCGCTGGCCGGCAGCCTGATGCGATAACGATAACCATGTCCGACATAGAGCATTTGCGCAACGGTACCGGAAAGAACAAGCGCGCCCGGTCCGGCGGGGGACTGGCCGAGGAGTTGCGCGGCTTCGCTGCGGAAATAGGCACGCATGCTGCCGCCGCCACTCGCGCCGTTCGCGGCCTGCCATCCACCGTTGGCTGCCGGCACGACGTCGATGGCGTTGTCCGCCCCCATGAATCCGGCGACGAACGCGGAAGCCGGTTGGTGAAAGAGCTCTTCGGGCGTTCCGTACTGTTCGACGCGGCCGGCATTGAGCACGGCGATGCGGTCGGCGAGGGCCAAGGCCTCCTCGCGATCGTGGGTGACGTAAACGGCGGTGATGCCGATACGCTGTTGGAGCGCACGCAGCTCGTGCCGCAATTCGACCCGGACCTTGTAGTCGAGATTGGACATCGGCTCGTCGAGCAGAAGCACCTCCGGGCTTACCGCCAATGCGCGTCCCAGCGCCACCCGCTGGCGCTGGCCTCCGGAAAGCTGGGTGACCGGCCGCGGACCGTAGCCTTCGAGTTGCAGCAGGGTCAGCATTTCGCCGACGCGTCCCGCAATCGCCTCTTTTTTCCAGCCGCGCATGCGCAGCCCGTAGCCGATGTTCTGGGCGACGCTCATGTGCGGCCACAGCGCATACGACTGAAACATCATGGCGGTGCCGCGATGCTCGGGCGCCAGCGCCGTGATGTCGCGCTCGCCGATATGAATGCGCCCGCTCTCAGGTGTCACGAACCCGGCGATGCTGCGCAGCAACGTGGTCTTGCCGCATCCCGAGCTGCCGAGGAGCGCCACGAGCTCTCCCCGGCGTACATCGAGATCGACCCGGTCGAGCACGCGTGTCGCGCCGTAGGCGGCGGTCAGCGATTCGATCCGGAGGAAAGGACTTGTCTGCATGAGAACGGGTTTGCACGCTGCACGGGATAGCGCCGGATAATGACCTGATTGTGGGTGCGAGGCAAACGGGGTGGCGCCCCACCGGTGCTTCCCGCCCGCGCGCAAGTCGCGCGCCGCGCGACTTCAAAGTGCCGCGCGAACGCGTCGAAGCGCTGGGCTATCATTGACGCTTGCGTTCTGCGGGACGCAACGACAGCCTCTCAGGAATTGCCATGTCCGCCACTGTCCGTGCAAATCTCGCCGCGCTGCGCCCCGACGCGATGCTGGCGCAGCCATCGTATCTCTCCGGCTTCGGCAACGAGCATGCCACCGAGGCGCTGCCCGGCGCCCTTCCCGTGGGCCGCAACTCGCCGCAGGCATGCCCGTACGGGCTTTATGCGGAACAGCTTTCGGGGACCGCGTT
>JANXZT010000082.1 GCA_025355395.1 Betaproteobacteria bacterium | reverse complement strand
GAACAACGCCGCCGGGCTCGGCGTTCCGCTCGACCAAGGCGAGGCCGAGCGCGCGGCCGAATACGGGGGAGAAAGCTTCGCTCGTCAGGTGCACGAGCTTGCCGGCGTAAGCGAGCCGCCCGTCAGGCTCGCGCGGGAGCGTAGGGCCGATGCACACGCCCACGAGGCGCCGCGGCGCCGTCGGAATGCGGCGCAGCGCATCCTGGCCGATGAAGCCGTCCGGCGTGACTCGAAGCAGGCGTGAAAGTCCCAGTTCCGCCGGCAGCACCGGCTGCTCGAGCTCGTGCGCGAAGTGGATGAATCCGGCCTCGATGCGCAGGCTGTTCGCGGCTTGCATCCCGCATTCCAGTCGCTCGGCGGCGAAGGGCGCCTCGGCAAGGCGCGACCATAGCATCGCGGCCTGTTGCGACGACACCAGAAGCTCGTAGCCGAGCGCGCCCGTGTAGCCCAATCTTCCGATCCACATGGCGCGGCCTTCGAGCGTGCAATGCCGAAACGCGAAATACGGCAGTCCGGTCACGCTTGCCCGCAACGTCTGCTCGAGGAGTTCGGCGCTCGCGGGGCCCTGGACCGCGATGACCGCGTACGTGTCGGACAATACGGAGAGTTCCACGTCGAAGTCGCGTGCGCACCGCTGTAGATGAGCGAAATCGCTGCGCCTCCCGGTGAACAGCCAATACTGGTCGGCGCGCAGGCACCAGACGGTTGCATCGATCAATACACTGCCGTCTTCGCGGCAGAGCAACGTGTAGCAAAGCTTTCCGGGCTCCAGCATTCGCAGATCGCGCGTCTGCAGCCGCTGCAGACATTCGCGCGCCTCCGGCCCCGTGAATGCCCACCATCCCATGAACGAGAAATCGAACAGACCGACGCCGTGTCGGGTCGCGAGATGCTCGTCCACCGGCGACGAGAATCGCACGGGAACCGAACCTCCGCTTGGCAATTCCGCCTGCTCGATGCCTCGTTCGTCGAAAAACGCCCTCAACACGGCAATCTCCACAGCGCCGCGCGGCGCGAGTCGGGCGCGTGCGAGCGCCGGCGGTAGCCCTCCTCGCCCGCGTCGCGCGCCGATGGCCTCCCGCAACTCACGAACCCGTGTTCCGCGGACGCCATCGCGTAACCCCGGCCTAGCCGCCGCGGATCAGTATCGCCGAGCCGGCGACGATGCAAAGCCACGCCGCCGCACGCCGCAACTGCGCGACGTTGGCACGATGCGCGGCAACAACACCGAGCGCGACGCCGGCGAGTTCAAACGGCACGATCCAGAGCGCCAGCGCGAAGTCGATGGTTCCGTACCTGAGATTCGCGAGGGTGCCCGATCCGGCGGAAATCAGTTGCAGCACCTGGCTCACGCCGATTGTGAGCAGTGGATCGAATCCCAGCGCGAGCATGATCGGGACCGAGAAGAGCGGACCGCCCGCGCCGGTCAAGCCCGAGCCAAATCCGGCGACGGCGCCGACCGCAAGCAGCAGGACCGCCTTCGGCCCGGCCTGCGACCGATCGGAGAGCCGCCAGACCGGAAAGAGCACGTTGACGCCCGCCAGCACGATTACCACACCGATGATGCGATCCAGCACGACGGCATCGGTGAGCGAATTGACGAATGCGCCGATAAAACTGAACACCAGTGCGCCCGCGCACACCGGCAGGCTCATGCGCGCATCAATGCTGCCGCGGCGCGCGAACATCCATGCGCTCAATGCGCCCGTGAACAGGAATGTGAAGAGCGCGGTCGCGCTTGCGGCATGTATCGGCAACCGGCCGAGCATGACAAGGCCCGGAATCAGCAGGATACCGCCTATTCCGACGGCGCCGATGAGTGCACCGACGGCGAGCGAAACCACGGCGAGCGCGCCGATCATCTCAATGCGGCGTCGCGGCGAGCCCCCGTGCGGCGGCCCAGACAGGAAGCCGGCATCCGACGCCGCCCCACAGCGAGGCACTCAACCGGTGACGAGCGCCGTGATCGTGCTGGTAGTGAGCAGGCTGACGCCGCTCATGATCGCGTATCCCAGCGAGTGGTCCCGATCCATTAACCGCAGCAGCGCCTCCCCATCGATGGCAACGACGCCACAATCCGTAACGCACGAGGCGGTGCCCATCCTGCGCTGGGCACCGCGGATCAGCGCCGCCCAGCCAAAGAGCTCGCCCCGGCGAATGATCTCCCCGGCCGCCGCGGTTCGGTTGCCGATCGGCAGATTGAATCGGACCATCCCGCGCACCAGCACGTAGGAAAACGCCGCCGTATCGCCGAGACGGTAGATGTCGCTCCGGGCCGGAAACTCCAGCAACTTTGCGACGCTGGCGACGCACTTGCGCTGAGCCGGTGTGAGAGACGAGAAAAACCCGGCCTGCGCGATCACCTCCGAGGGAGGCGGCGAGTTGGCCAGGTGGGCGATAACGTCAGTCATCAATCCGACCAGCCGACCAGCTTCCGGAATTTCTCGAGCTCATCTTCCTTCATGAACACCGTGTGCTCCTTGCCGGGATAGCGCCGGTTCTTTACGTCATCCATGTACTCGCCATAGCCCTTCTCGAGAATCGGCACGAGATCGCAATAGATCTTGGAATGACG
This sequence comes from Betaproteobacteria bacterium, assembly GCA_025355395.1. Taxonomy (GTDB): domain Bacteria; phylum Pseudomonadota; class Gammaproteobacteria; order Burkholderiales; family Casimicrobiaceae; genus CAIWHR01. Next base: position 9,489 of record JANXZT010000082.1, on the reverse strand, counting down.
CGGCGTGTGCTTCTCGTACAGATGGAACAGATCCGAGCCGATGATGTGGACACCGTCCGAGGTGCTGCCCGAACCGAGGCTGATCACCGGCACCGTCAGCTTCTCCGCGAGGTATTGCGACACTTCCGTGGTGACGACTTCGGTCATGATCGAGAAGCAACCCGCGTCGACGAAGGCCTGAGCGTCCTCGACGAGTTCCTTGGCGCGTTGGGCGGTCTTGCCCTGGGCGGCGAAACCGCCGAGCTGCGGCATCCGCATCGGGCAGATTCCGATGTGGCCCTGCACGGGGATCCCGGCCTTGATGATCGCTTCGATGTTTCTCGCATGATGCACGTTGCCTTCGCACTTCATGACTTCGGCGCCGGCTTTGGCGACGTACTGGGCAGCGTTGTCGACCGACTGCTGCGGCGACAGATGGAAGCTCATGTACGGCATGTCGACCATCCGCAGCCCGTATTGCGACCCACGCTTGACGGCCTGCGCCATGAACATCACTTCCTCGAACGACACCGACGTTGTGGTCTCGTGTCCGAACAGAACCATTCCGCCAGTATCACTGACGCACAGAATGTCGATGCCAAGCCGATCGGCGATGATCGCGTTCTCGTAGTCGTAGACGGCGAGCTGAACGATTGGCTCCTTCTTTTTCTTCTTTTCCATGAGCATCGGAATTGTCACTTTCTTGCGTTTCGCGGGTACGGCGGGCGCTTCGGCCATAGTTGCCTCCAGGGTTCGTGGTAGATGCGTCGACAGGCATGACTATCAAGTTCAGCAATTTACATGCCGACGCCGATCCGTTCGCACCCCCCGGTACCGGCGCTGCCTGTACAAGCCGGAGCGGCGCGAGGTTTCGCAACGAAACACGGAACGTGCCGCACGACACAATCCGCGGCGCTCAGGTCTTCGGCTTGGAGCCGGTCGGGGTCCGCGTCATCGCCCATCTCCGCCGGCGGACCCACAACGCCTTGCGGCCGATTCCGAGCATCCGCGCGAGCTCGATCTCGCTGCGCGTTGCCTGGTGCTTCTTGACGATGTGCTGGATGTAATCCTCGACCGACATCGGGTGCTCGACGACATCCGCCATCAGCGAAGGGCCGTCGAGCGTGAGCGGCGTATCCACAATGTCGTCGTAGTTGAGCACGTCCGAGTCCGTGAGTATGGCCGCGCGCTCGATCAGGTTTTGCAGTTCGCGTACATTGCCGGGCCATTGATAGGTCTTCACGAAGCTCTTGAAGCCGGCGTCGAGATAGCGGATTCGCTTGCCGATCTTCTTCGCATAGTAGTTGATGAAATGCTTGACGAGAAGATCGACATCGCCCTCTCGCTCGCGCAGCGGCGGAACCTGGATCTTGATGACATTGAGCCGATAGAAGAGGTCTTCGCGAAACTCGCCGCGGGCGATGGCCTCCTTCAGGTCCTTGTTGCTGGCGGCCACGAAGCGAACGTCGGCGCGGCGGGTGTCCTTGCCGCCGACGGGGCGAACCTCCTTCTCCTGGAGCGCGCGCAGAAGCTTCACCTGCATCCCCAGCGGCAACTCGCCGATCTCGTCGAGGAACAAGGTTCCGCCCTGCGCCTCCATGATCAGCCCCTCGGACGCGCCGGTCGCGCCGGTGAACGCGCCCTTGACGTGGCCAAAGAGCTCTGACTCGACGAGTTCCGTCGGTATCGCGCCACAGTTGACCGGCACGAATGCCGCGTTCGCCCGTCGACTTTCCGTGTGGATCGCCTGCGCGACGAGTTCCTTGCCGGTGCCGCTTTCGCCCTGGATGAAGACAGTGGCATCCGTTGGCGCGACACGCCGGACCAGGTCGAGTACGCGTTTTATGCCTGGGCTCTCGCCGATGATCCTTTTGGATGCGTAGACATTCTGCAGATTGCGTTTCAGCACCGCGTTCTCGCGCCGCATCTGGCGCTCGTTCAGGGCGCGGCTGACGGAATACAGGAACTCCTCGTTGTTGTAGGGCTTGATGATGTAATCCACGGCGCCCTCGCGCAACGACTGCACCGCGCTCTGCACCGATGAGTAGCCGGTCATCACGATCACGGGCGGGCTGTTCTGCGCTTCCTTCACCGCGGCAATCACGTCGAATCCGCTTCCGTCCTGCAACCGCAGGTCGGTGACGATCAAGTCGAATTCGGAGGAGACCGCCCGTTGGATGCCCTCGCGTGAAGTTTGCACCACGGTGACCGCGTACTCTTTGGATGCGAGAAGCATCTCCAGGGCTTGGCCTACGGCGTTATCGTCCTCGATGACGAGTATGCGTCCGGCTCGCGGCGCATCGCGATCGGCCCTGGCGGATTTCATGGCTTCGCCCGACGCGCATCCACGGCGAGGGGGAACCTGAGCTGGAAGAGCGCGCCTCCGGCGGGGTTGCTTTTCGCGGCGATACTTCCACCGTGTTCATGGACGATCTCGTTGCAGATCGCGAGGCCGAGGCCAATTCCGTCGCCGCTCGGCTTGGTCGTGAAGAACGGCTCGAAAATGCGGGTCAGATAAGGCTCCGGGATGCCAGGTCCCGTATCGCTTACAGTGACGCTCACTTCGGCGAGCGCCACGCACTCCGTGATCACGCTGATCGTTCCACGTCCTTTCAATGCCTGCGCCGCATTGAGAAAGAGGTTGAAGAAGATCTGCTGCGCCTGATCCTGGTAGCCCAGCACAATCGCCTTCGGCTCGCGCTGGTGCTCGAACCCGACGGTTTCACCCATGCTATCGTACCTCAGCTGCAGGAAGGCCTCGTCGACCGCGGTATCCATTGAAAATCGCGTGCGAACCGTATCGTCGACGCGCGCGAAGCTCGTCAGCTTGCGCGTGATCAGCAGAAGCCGACGGGTGTTTTCCGCGATGAGGCTGGTTCCCTTCTGCCGAACTTCGCTGGATACCCCGCGCTTCGACTGGATAATCTGGACCATCGAGCTGATCGCTGACAGCGGATTGTTGACCTCGTGCGAGACGCTCGCCAGCAGGAACCCGAGCGAGGCGAGACGCGCGTTCTGCGCGTAGCCCACTTCGAGCTCGCGCCAACGAGTCTCGTCGCAGACGATCATGCCGCTCTGCGATCCGTGGCGAAAGGTGTGGATCCGCTCGTGCACAGGACCGCTCGCGGATTGCCGCTCGACAGACACCTGCCCGGGCGTGAGCCAGGGCGGATCGCTTTGCAGTGCGGCGCTGTATTCCGGGAAGAGCGATCGAACGTGCCGCGTCTGGCGCGGCGCCAAGCGCAGGCCTTGGGCTTCCATCGCCGGATTGAGGTGCGTCACCTGCCCTGAGTCCGCGACGACCGCTGCCGGCCACGGAAGAACGTCGATGAACGATTCGAGCGAGTTGAGGACTGCGTTTGCCATCTGTCGATCCAATGGGCGCTCGCCACCCCCGCGCCGAACCCGCCAATGCACGCGAGCGGCGAGGGGCCCCTGGTGTCAGCAGGCCGCCGGGACACCGCTCATGCGCGTCCAACGCTCGCAACGCAAGGCCTCGCGCGCTGACGATCGTCGATGGGCCAGCACAGGATAGCTGCCAGGACGCTCATTACGATGCACAACAGCCATACAATTTGGTAAGACCCGGTTGCGTCGAATACGTACCCACCGTACCAGGCGCCGAAGAAGCTGCCGATCTGATGGCCGAGGAACGCGATGCCGAACAGCGTCGACAAGTACCGCACGCCAAAGATATCCGCAACGAGCGCGTTGGTGAGCGGCACGGTTCCGAGCCAGGTGAGGCCGATGGCCATCGCCAGCATGTAGGTCGAGAGCGGCGTCACCGGCAGCGCCACATAGATCGCGATCACCACGGCGCGAAAAACGAAGATCCAGCTAAGCACCCGTTTCTTGCGAAAGCGGCTGCCGAGCACCCCGCAGCCGTACGAGCCGACGGTGTTGCACAAGCCCACGATGGCCAGCGCGGTCACGGCCACCGATGCGGGCAGCCCGTGGTCGAGGATGAACGCGGGCAGGTGAATCATCAGAAACACCGTCTGGAACCCGCAAACGGCGAAGCTGGCGGTGAGGAACCAGAATCCCTTGTCGGCCATCGCCTGCCCCAGCGCTGCCCGAATATTGTGCGGATCGTTGCCGGCCGGAATCGCCGGCTTGCCGGCGAGTGGCACGGCGAGAACGATGACCAGCATCATCGTCGCGGCGAGCACGAACAGCGCTCCTTTCCATCCCGCCGCGGTGATCAAGGACTGGCCGAAGGGCAGCATCGCGAACTGCCCAAACGACCCGCCGGCCCCGGCAAGACCGAGGGCCCAACTCCGCCGCTCGGGACGAAACGTGCGCGCGACCACGCCCATCACGACGCTGAAGGAGCACGCGGACAGCCCGAGTCCGATCAGGACACCTGCGCTCCAGTCCAGCATCACCGGCGTGGTCGAAAACGCCATCAGGATCAGACCCGCGGCATACAGAATCGCGCCGAGCACGAGCACGCGTCCGGCGCCGTGTTTGTCGGCGAACATTCCGGTGAACGGCTGCAGCAATCCCCACAGCAGATTCTGGAGCGCGATCGCAAAGCCGAAGGTTCCCCGTCCGATGCCCAGATCGGCGCTCATCGGCGCTAGAAACAGACCGAACGCCTGCCGAATGCCAACCGAGGTCATGAGAATCGCGCATGCGCACGCAAGGATGACCCCGGGCATTCTCCAGCGAGACCACTGCATCGCGCGCCACCTACCTGTGAACTTGAAGAGGTTCGTTCATTCCGACCGCAGCGCGGACGCTGAGGCTTGCGAGTCGACCGTCGCCGGCGCGGCCAGCCGGAGAAACATCGCTGTGGCCGCGAACGACACCTCGCGCTCGAACCCTGCTACGCGATGGCGTAGGTGGAGCGGGGGTTTGTCTCGACGCGACGCGCCACAGCAACGCCGCGCGCACGCGCCCCGGCTACGATTCTACACCGGGGAACGACCGCGTCTCTACCGTGGCGGCCACGCACACGTCAGGCGCCGCGAGCGCATCGGCAGGCAGCGGCCGTAGAAGTCAGGCCAGGCATGAGCACTCGAACGCGTGTCCGCCCGCATATTCGCAGTGAAGGGTTATTGCTGCCGCGACGGTGTGAAACGACCCGAACACTACGACGCGATCGTCCGTCATCTGCCGCCTGTCTCACCACGGCGCGATATGCCTGTTCCGGGCTGCCGAACGAAGATATGTGTCCCCCCGCGACGCCGGCATTCGTCAATTCGCCCCGCAATCGCTCGGCGGTCGCGCCACGCTCCGTCCGGATGTCCGCGATGAACCACTCGGCAACACTTGATTTCGTCGCCTCGATCACCGCAGCGATGTCCTTGTCGTCCAGCATGGCGAACACCGCGAGCGTGCGTCGGAACTTGCGCGTCGACCCGAGATTGTCCCGCAGCGCCTCGGCCGCCTGCTGGTTGTGCGCCACGTCGACCACAACCTCGGGCCGCTCGCGCAGAACATGGAACCGACCAGGCAGCCGCACGTCTGTGATGCCCTGCGCTATGTGCCGGGGCGCGACGCGCAAACTCCCGTCGGCAACCGCCTGCAGCGCGGTGATGGCAGCGCTCGCATTGCGTAGCTGGAACGCACCTTCGAGGTGGGGCTTCGGCAAGTCCACTAACCGTACGTTCGCCGAGTGATACATCCACCTATCGCCGGTCGCCTCGTAAGCGAACGCTTCGTCGAGCCGCAGAAAACGCGCACCGATCGCTTGCGCATGGCTCAGCATGGATTCGGGGACATCGGGCTCCGAGCAGACGGCGGGCATCCGCGGGCGGAAGATGCCCGCTTTCTCGAATGCGATCATCTCGCGCGTCGGGCCAAGATAGTCGACGTGATCGATCGCCACGCTGGTGATGACGGCGCAATCGGCATCGAAGACGTTGACCGCATCGAGCCGGCCGCCGAGGCCCACTTCGAGAATGGCGACGTCGACATCGTCGTCGATGAAGATCCCCATCGCGGTGAGCGTCGCAAACTCGAAGTAGGTGAGCTCGACCTCCCCGCGCGACGCATCGGCCCGCGCGAGAGCGGAGGCGATGCATTCGTCGCTTGCAGAAACTCCGTTGACCCGCACGCGCTCGTTGAACCGAATGAGATGCGGCGATGCATAGCATCCGACACGGTAGCCCGCGGCGGAGAGTACCGCCTCCATCATCGCGCAGGTCGAACCTTTGCCGTTTGTGCCACCCACGGCAATGACCGGAAAGGTCGGATCGAGAGCCATCGCGTGCCGCACCGCTGCGACGCGATCGAGACCCATCGCAATGGACTTGGGATGGATGCGCCCGATCCGATCGAGCCACACGTCGAGCGCGTCGCACTCAGTGCGCTGCCGCGCGGGCAGGCGATCCGGATGCTCGCCCGCGTTTGCCGCGCTCGTCGATCCGATCTCGACGTTCAGCATGGCGGCTGACCGCGGCATCTCACGCCGCAGTCACAGTCACGGGCGCTTCGCGCGGACGTCCTCATAGGCCGTGATAAAGCCTGACGACGTGGCGTGCCTCGGCGAAGAAGAACCAGCGTTCGACGATCAAACCGACGGTGGCCGCGACCGCCGCGAACAGTGCCGTTACGACGATCTGCGGCGCGAGCAGTAGCGCGCCGAGCGGAACGACGAATCCGACCACGAATACGAGCACCTTGCCGAGCACCGCATGCTTGCGGGCCAGAATGAAACCGAACTCGTTGGTCAGGAACGTCCCATGGCTGTGCCCGACGTCAAGCAGCCGCACGCGCGCACGCGAAATGCCCGTCGCGGTATTGATCGTTGCGCCCACGCCTGGCCGGCGCATCCACGCGTAGTAGATCGCCTTGACGGCGGCCGCGAGCGCCAGCCAGGTCAGCACCGAGTACAGGTACACCGGAGCGCCCTGTCCGCCGTAGACGAGTACGGCAAACAGCAGCAAGGCACCCGAATAGTGGCCCAGGACGAAATACGCGATCGGCACCAGCGGGGTATGCCATTGCGGGATCGGCTTGAGGCTGGCATAGATCATCCCCGTGCAATAGAGCGTGATCCAAGCCAGGGCAATCGTGCCGACGCCCGCGATCGCCCTTGGAGCGCCGGCGACGCCGAGGTAGGCGAGCAGCAGATAACCCAGTGCGAATGGATAAAACGCGACTGCGAATACGCCCTCGCGCGAAAGCCACGACGACTTGAAGCGCGAGAACGAGCGCCAGGCGTTTTTCGGATTCGCGAGGTGGAGCATCGACGAAAGCAGGCCGGCCGTGACCAGCACCAGCGCGATCAGCCCGACGCCCACGATCGCGCCATCGCTCAGTCCCCCGCCCCACTGCAGAACGTCGGCCAGCGCGAGCAGCGCCATGAGGCCGAAACCCGCGCCCGAACTCACGGTGAAAAAGATGACCGACAGCGATGGCTTCATGGGTGCCGGCGCATCAGCGGTTGATGATCCGATTGGTGAACTGCTTGACACCTTCGATGAGCAAGGGCGCGGCGGTATGGGCCGGAACCGGCTTCACCTCGCGAATCGGCAGATATTGATTCACGGGCTTGTATCCCAGCTCGGGCATGAGGCCGAAGCCATTGCGCTCGCGCACCGTCTTCGATACCTCGGAGTCGGGATCGTCGAGATCGCCGAACATCCGCGCATGTGTGGGACAAGCAAGCACGCACGCAGGCTGCCGCTCCTCGACCGGCAGCTCGAGGTCGTAGATGCGGTCCACGCATAACGTGCATTTTTTCATCGTGCCGGAGTCCTGGTCGAGCTCCCGCGCGCCGTAGGGACACGCCCACGAGCACAGATTGCAGCCCATGCACTTGTCCTGGTCGATCAGCACGATGCCGTCCTCGGGCCGCTTGTATGAGGCCCCTGTCGGACACACCGTCACGCATTCGGCATCCTCGCAATGCATGCACGACATCGGCATGTTGAGCGTCTTGTTCGTCGGGTACTCACCGATCTCGTAGTGCCGGATGCGATTGAACCAGACGCCCGAGGGCGCCTTGCCATACGGTTGGTAATCGGAGAGCGGCCCCGACACCGACGACGAATTGTTCCATTCCTTGCACGCGACGGCGCAGGCGTGACAGCCGACGCAGGTGTCGAGATCGATGACGAGTCCGAGCTTCATGGCGATCGCCTTGGTGGGAACTGCACGCGGGGAGGGTGCGCGCGCCCGCTGTCACGCACGCGGTGCGCTCGCCGGCTTCGAGTCATAGCGCAGAAGTTCCGGCCGATGGCCGTCGTCCCACGGCAGGAGTTTCAGGGCCGGAAACTCGGGCCAGATGCCGGTTTCACCGGGCTTGGCCTTGGTGACCTTCACCCGCAGATCGAACCACGCCGCCTGCCCCGTGATCGGGTCGGAATTGGTGATGCGGCGATCGCCGGGCCGCGACGGCAGCAGTTCGGAGATGAGGTGATTGAGGAGGAAGCCATGCGTCGCCTCGGACGCCTCCTTCTCCAGCCCCCAGGCGCCCGCCTGCTTGCCGATCGCATTCCACGTCCACACGGTGTTCGCCTCGACGCCCTCCATCGTCTTGAGCTGGCAACGCACGCGACCGGTGGCCGACTCCACCCACACCCAATCGAAATCGACAAGGCCATGCCGGGTCGCCGTCGCCCGATTCATGTGCAGGAAGTTCTCGGAGATGATCTGGCGCAGCCAGGCGTTCTGCGAATCCCATGAGTGATACATCATCATCGGGCGTTGCGTGATCGCGAAGAACGGATATTCTTCGGCCGAAGTGCGGGTCTGCTCGATGGGCAGCTCCCACGCGGGCAGCGGATCGAAATACTTGACCAGCCGTTCCTTGTCGACCGCTTCCTTCGGCTGCGGACCGTCGTAGAGGCCCTGCCCCGCCAGCCGGAATTTCTGGAGCGGCTCGGAGTAGAGCTGCATGATGATCGGCTCCGACTTGCCGATGAACCCGACCTCTGCGGCGAAGTCGAGGTAGTCCTTGTTGATGAACCGCATGTAGCGCATGTGGTCCGGCCAGTGCCAGCTGAAGAACGATTCGTTCGCGATGTAGGCTTCCCACTGCTTCGGGTTCGGCTTGCCCTTGAGGAACTGGTCGCCGTTGGGGCCCCGCCATCCCGCGAGGAAGCCGATTCCCGGCGCCCGCTCGAAGTTGACGATGAAGTCGGGGTAATCCTTGAATTTGCGCGCTCCGTCCGCGGTCACGAACGCGGGAAATTTGAGACGCGACGCGAGATCGACGAGCACGTCCTGCCATGGGCGCACGTCGCGGTCGAGCGGGATGATCGGATAGCGGATCGCATCGGCCGCGGAATCGGGTTCGGAAATCGGGCGATCGAGCAGCGAGATGGCGTCGTGCCGCTCGAGATACGTGGTATCGGGCAGGACGAGATCGGCGAAGTTCACCGTCTCGGAATGGAACGCGTCCGCGACGACGAGGAAGGGAATCTTGTACTCGCCGCTCGCATCCTTCTCCCGCAGCATGTCCTGTACCGACCGGGTATTCATGCTGGAATTCCACGCCATGTTAGCCATGAACAGGATCAGCGTGTCGATCGGGTAAGGATCGCCCGCCACCGCGTT
>JANXZT010000056.1 GCA_025355395.1 Betaproteobacteria bacterium | reverse complement strand
GAGCCCGGCCGCATTCAGGGCGTCTCCGGGGTCAACCTGCCCATGCTGGTGCGGACCTTCACCTACCGCCAGAGAGACATGGAAACCATCGTGAAAAAAGCGGTGTCGGGTGGCTGCGAGGGTGTCTTGCGGATGGAAGTGGACTCGGCCTATGCAGCAAGAAGAAGTTGAGATCATCAACAAGCTGGGCATGCATGCGCGGGCCTCGGCCAAGCTCACTCAGCTCGCGGCAAAATATCAATGCGAGGTTTTCATGGCGCGTAACACACGCAAGGTCAATGCCAAGAGCATCATGGGCGTCATGATGCTGGCTGCCGGCAAGGGTTCGCGGATAACGCTGGAAACGAACGGTCCGGATGAAGCCGAGGCGATGGCGGCACTCGTTGCCCTGATCAACGACTATTTCGGCGAGGGCCAGTGAGTCGCTCGACTTCAGGCTCGCCAAGCGCCGCGTTGCCGCGAAACGCGACGACCGCCCATCGCGCGATTTACGTCGGTGCCGCGGCTATCACTTGTTTCGGTGAACTTGGGTAAACATGGCGAGCTTTGCACTTCACGGCATCGGGGTTTCGCGCGGCATCGCCATCGGGCGCGCGCAGCTCATCTCCCACGCCACGCTCGAGGTCGCGCACTATGTCATCTCCGCGGCGCAGGTCCAGGGCGAAATTACGCGTTTCGAAACCGCGGTGCAGGAGGTGCGGCGCGAGCTCGAGGGACTCCGGGAGGTGATGACCGCTGGGGATGCGCCCGCGGAATTCGGCGCCTTTCTCGAGGTGCACTGGATGATTCTCTCCGACCCGACGATTGCCGAGACGCCGAAAAAGATCATCGCCGAACAGCGCTGCAACGCCGAGTGGGCGCTGACCCAGCAGATGAGCGTGCTGGTGGATCAGTTCGATCAGATCGAGGATCCGTACCTGCGGGAGCGCAAAGCCGACGTGGTGCAGGTGGTCGAGCGGGTGCTCAAACGCCTCATGGGCAAACCGGGCGCGCTCGCACGCGCCGGCGCCGAACATCAGACGATCCTGGTGGCGCACGACCTTTCGCCGGCCGACGTCATCCAGTTCAAGCAGCACAACTTTGCCGCGTTTCTAACCGATCTCGGCGGCCCGACTGCGCACACTGCCATCGTCGCCCGCAGCTTGAACGTGCCGGCGGTGGTGGCCACGCACAATGCGCGGCAGCTCATTCGCGAAAACGACTTGTTGATCGTCGACGGCAGCAACAACGTCGTGATCGTCAATCCCGACAAGTCGGTGCTCGCCGAATACCGGCTGAAGCAATCGGAGCTCGAGCAGGAGCGCACCCACCTCAAGCGGCTCACCAGCAAGCGGGCGACCACGATCGACGGACATCACGTCGACCTTTGCGCCAATATCGAGCTCCCCGACGATCTCGCCCAGACCCTCGAAGTAGGCGCCGACGGGATCGGGCTGTTTCGCTCGGAATTCCTGTACCTGAACCGCGACGGGCTGCCCTCCGAGGACGAGCAATTCGAGTCTTACCGCATGGTCGCGCAGGGCATGGGCAAGAAGCCGGTTGTAATCCGCACCTTCGATCTTGGCGCGGACAAGCAGAAGGAAGGGCTTGGCGGGCTTGCGCGCGTGGCGCCCAATCCTGCGCTCGGTCTTCGCGCCGTGCGGTTCTGCCTCGCCGAGCCGCGTTTTTTTCTCACCCAGCTGCGCGCCATCCTGCGGGCATCGCACTTCGGCAACGTAAGCATCCTGGTGCCGATGCTCGCCTCGGTATCCGAAATCGATCAAACCCTCGCCATGATCGTCAAGGCCAAGGAAATGCTGCGCGAGCAAGGCGTGCCGTTCTATCCCGGCATCAAGGTGGGCGGCATGCTGGAAGTCCCGGCGGCGCTGCTCGGGATTTCGTCGTTCCTGAGTCGTCTGGATTTCGTTTCGATCGGCACCAACGATCTTATTCAATACACACTCGCGGTCGACCGCTCCGACGACGCCGTTTCACATCTCTATGACCCGCTGCATCCGGCGGTGCTGAA
>JANXZT010000054.1 GCA_025355395.1 Betaproteobacteria bacterium | reverse complement strand
GTTACCACCAAACTTTGCCTGCCGGCGCTCGCCGCGGCGGGTTTGTTCGCTGCCGGCTGTGCCACCATCGACACATACGTCCCCACGGTGCGCTCGTTCGGCGTGTACAAGCTCGACATCAACCAGGGCAATTTTCTGACTCAGGACGTGGTCGACAAGCTCAAGGTCGGGCAAACGAAGCCGCAGGTTCGCACGATCCTCGGCACGCCGCTTATTACCAGCGCCTTTCGTGACAACCGGTGGGATTACGTCTACGGGTTCAGCCGCCAGGGTCGGGTGACCGAGCACCGCAATTTCACCATCTATTTCGTCGACGACAAGCTCGGGCGCTGGGAGGGCGATGAACTGCCCACTTCCGCTGCGGAGGCCAATCGTACGGCGGCCGAAAAGTCCCTGGCGGGCGGCCCGACCGGCGAGGGTTCGGGCTTCTTCGACTGGTTGCGCGGCATCTTCCGTCGTTGATGTCGCTGCGCATTGCGATTGCGGGGGTCGGCGGGCGGATGGGCCAGGCGCTGGTCGAAGCGACCCTCGACGCACCGGATCTCTCGCTTGCGGCGGCGCTCGATGTGGCAGAGAGTCCGGCGCTGGGGTGCGATGCGGGCGAGCGGATCGGACGCACCACCGGCGTCATGGTCGGCCACGACCTCGATGCCGCGCTTGCACGCGCGGATGTGCTGATCGATTTCACGCGCCCGGAAGGCACGGTGGTCCACCTTGCCGCATGCACGCGCCATCATGTGGCGATGGTCATTGGCACCACCGGCCTGGATGATTCGCAGCGCGCCAGAATCACCGAAGCTGCGCGCGAAATACCGATCGTGTTCGCGCCCAACATGAGTGTGGGCGTCAATGTTCTTGTGAAGCTCGTCACGATGGCGGCACGAGCGCTGGGCGAGAGTTACGACATCGAGATCGTGGAGATGCACCACCGCCACAAGGTGGATGCGCCTTCGGGCACGGCCTTGCATCTGGGCGAAGCGGCGGCAGAAGGCGCCGGTCGCACCCTGGCCGAACACGGCGTGTACACCCGGCACGGCCACACCGGAGAGCGCAAGCCCGGAACGATCGGATTTGCCACGCTGCGTGGCGGCGATGTGGTCGGTGAGCACACTGTTATCTTCGCCGGTGCCGGAGAGCGGGTGGAGCTTTCGCATCGCGCGAGCTCGCGCCAGAACTTCGCCGCCGGGGCGTTACGTGCCGCGCGGTTTGTAGGCGCGCGCCGTGATGCAGGACACGCGGGACTGGCTGACATGCTGGATGTATTGGGCCTGCGCTGAATGCGCACACAGATTCCACCCGTGCCGTCCGCCGCGAATCCCTTCGATCTTTCCGGTCGCCTTGCCTTGGTTACCGGCTCGACTGCCGGTCTGGGCTACGCCATCGCGGAAGGTTTGGGCAAGGCCGGGGCGCGCATCGTGCTCAACGGGCGCGATCCGGCGCGCGTTGGTGCGGCGGCGGCAAAGCTCCGCGCACTCGGCGTCGCGATCCACATGGCGCCGTTCGATGTCACTGATCGGGCCGCCACCGAGCATGCGATGGCGGACATTGCGCGCGAGGCGGGGCCACTCGACATTCTCGTGAACAATGCCGGCATCAATCAACGCAAGCCGCTGGAGCAATTCAGCGATGGCGAATGGCAGGGGCTTCTCGCGGCCAATCTCGATGCGCCCTTTCGAATCACGCGCTCGGTGCTCGCCGGCATGAAAGAGCGCCGCCGAGGATGCATCATCAATATCTGCTCGATCGCGAGCGAGCTCGGGCGGCCGGGCATCGTCCCTTACGCCGTCAGCAAGGGCGGACTGCAGATGCTGACGCGGGCGCTCGCCGTGGAAGTCGCGCCGTTCGGATTGCGCGTGAACGGTATTGCACCAGGATTTTTCGCGACGCCGATGAACGCTGCGCTCACCGCCGACGCTGATTTCGACGCCTGGGTCCGCCGCCGTGCGCCCGCCGGGCGTTGGGGCGAGCCAGCCGAAATCGCCGGCGCCGCGGTGTTTCTCGCCTGCGATGCGGCGAGTTATGTGACGGGACACATCCTCTACGTCGATGGCGGGTTCACCGCGTCGTATTAGTAGGGTCAGAGACGAGTTTCGCGCACCATGGGCGGTTCATTGAAGAGCTCACGCGAAAGTCGTCTCTGACCCTACTTATCCTGTATAATTATTCGCCTCGAAGCGGGAACGGCCCTGGACCGGGGGGCGTTCCCGCTTCGCACGTCCGGACCTCGCTTCCCGGCGGTGCCAAGCGAGCGCTCGATCGAGCTACGTAAGCTGCCCAATATGCCCGCCCCGTCATCCGCCGACACGCGAACCGCACCGGGCGTGCTCTTTCCGCCGGCGATCCCGGCCATGCTGGCACTCGCCGATGGCTCGCTGTACCGCGGCCGCGCGATCGGCGTGCTTGGGACCGCGGCGGGCGAGGTCGTGTTCAACACGGCGATGACCGGATACCAGGAAATCCTGACCGACCCGTCCTACGCTGGGCAGATAGTGACCCTCACGTATCCGCACATCGGCAATGTTGGCGTCAATCCGGAAGATGCCGAAGCCAATCGGCCATACGTTGCCGGGTTGGTGATCCGGGACCTGCCGCGGCTATGCTCCAACTGGCGCGCGGCCGGAACGCTCGGTGCGTATCTCGAGATCAATCGCATCGTCGGCATTGCCGACATCGACACCCGGCGGCTGACCCGCAGCCTGCGCGATCGAGGCGCGCAAAATGGTTGCATTCTTGCGGCGGCGACGATCGGCGACGCGGACATCGACGCAACCATTGCGAGGGCCAAGGCCACGCCGTCGATGACCGGTCTCGATCTCGCGCAGACGGTTTCGTGCGCCACGGCGTACACATGGAACCAAAGCACGTGGGCGCTGGGCGCTGGGCACCGCGCGCTCCACAAGGCGCGCTTCCACGTCGTCAGCTTCGATTACGGCATCAAGCACAACATCCTGCGGCACTTGGCCGACCGCGGTTGCCGGATCACGGTCGTACCCGCGCGCACGACCGCCGAAGCGGTATTCGCGATGAAGCCCGACGGCGTTTTTTTCTCCAACGGCCCCGGCGATCCGGAGCCTTGCGAATACGCGATCGACGCAATCCGCACCTTTGTCGATTCCGGATTGCCGACGTTCGGCATTTGTCTCGGCCACCAGTTGCTCGGGCTTGCCGCCGGAGCCCACACGGTGAAGATGAAGTTCGGGCACCACGGCGCCAACCACCCGGTGCTCGACAAGGACACGGGACAGGTGCTGATCACGAGCCAGAACCACGGCTTCGCGGTGGACCCGTCCAGCTTGCCTGCGAACGTTCGAGTGACGCACGTATCACTTTTCGACGGCAGCCTGCAAGGCATTGCGCGCACCGATCGCCCGGCGTTCTGCTTTCAGGGCCACCCGGAGGCCAGCCCGGGTCCGCACGATGTCACCTATCTCTTCGACCGCTTCATGCGCATGCTCGAGCGGCCGGGCAGCCTGTATGGGGCCGACTGACATGCTCGAACTTTATGGCTGCCGCGGTTCCGGCTCGGCAGCGATCGAAGCCCTGCTGGAATGGGCCGGTGTCGCGTACACCTTTCACGACGTCGAGCCGAAGACGGCGGGACCGGAAGCCGATGCGTTTTTCGCCCTCAATCCATTGCGCCAGGTGCCGACGGTTCGATTCGGCGACGGCACGGTGCTCTCCGAGAGTGCCGCCATCATTCTTGTGCTCGCGGAGCAGCACCCGGCGGCGAGGCTGCTGCCGCTGGTGGGGGACGCCGCGCGCATTACCGCGCTGCGCTGGATCGTGTTCATCGCCGCCAATCTCTATCCGGCCATCAGCGTCGGTGATTTCCCCGAGCGCTGGGTCGAGCGTGAAGATGCGCGCCAGGCATTGAAAGAAGGTAGCCGCAAACGGCTGGAGTATTACTGGCAGGTGCTCGAGCGCGCCTTGAAGCCCGCGCCTTATCTTGCCGGCCACGAGATGACCGCACTCGATGTGTATGCCGCGATGGTCGCGCAATGGGGCCCCGGTCGAGCATGGATCAACGCGCATTGTCCGCACATCGCGTCGGCGCTGGCGCTTGCCGAGCGGCAGCCGTTCGTGGTGCGGGTGTGGGAACGCAACTTCAAGGGTTAGGCAGGACACAGGGAAACACGCGTCGCCCAATGCGGCCAGACCATCATGCCCAAACGAACCGACATCAAGTCGATCCTCATCATCGGCGCCGGACCGATCATCATCGGCCAGGC
>JANXZT010000029.1 GCA_025355395.1 Betaproteobacteria bacterium | reverse complement strand
CTCCTCGACACCATCGATTTCCCGACCGTGTTCCTTGGGGCGATCAAGGCTGGCATCATTCCCATCGCCGCCAACACGCTGCTGACGACGAGCGACTACGAATACATGCTGCGCGACAGCCGGGCGCGCGCGCTCGTCATCTCGGCCTCGCTTCTGCCCGTTGTGGCGCCACTCTTCGGGTCGCTGCCCCATCTCGCGCACATCATCGTCTCCGACGGCGCGGGGGGTGGACATCATTCGCTGATCCGGCTGATCGATGACGCGAGCGAAAGCTTTACGGCCGCGGACACGACGCGCGATGACCCCTGCTTCTGGTTGTATTCGTCGGGATCGACCGGCGCGCCCAAGGGCACCGTGCACGCGCACGGGAGTCTCATCTGCACCGCAGCGCTATTTGCCCAACCCGTGATTGGTGTGCGCGAGGACGACATCGTGTTTTCGGCGGCCAAGCTCTTTTTCGCCTATGGCCTTGGCAACGCCCTCACTTTTCCGATGAGCGTGGGGGCGACCGCGGTGCTGATGGCTGAACGCGCCACACCCGCGGCCGTATTTGCGCGCCTGCGCCAGCACCGGGCCACCGTATTCTACGGCGTGCCGACACTGTTCGCGGCCTTGCTGGCAAGCCCCGGGTTGCCGGCGCGCGGTGAGCTCGCGATGCGTCTTTGCACGTCCGCCGGTGAGGCGTTGCCCGCCGACATCGGGCGGCGCTGGACCGAGCACTTCGGCTCGGAAATCCTGGACGGCATCGGCTCGACCGAGATGCTTCATGTCTTCCTCTCCAATAGCCCGGGACAGGTGCGCTATGGCACCACGGGGCAGCCGGTGCCGGGTTACGCGCTGCGAATCGTCGACGAGGAGGGTCAGCCGGTCGGGGCCGGGGAGGTGGGCGAGTTGCAGGTGAACGGTCCCACCGCTGCATTAGGCTATTGGAACAACCGCGCCAAAACCGCCAGCACATTCCAGGGCTCGTGGACCCGCTGCGGCGACAAGTATTCGGTCGATGCGGACGGTTACTACGTGTACGCGGGCCGCAGCGACGACATGTTGAAGGTTGGCGGGATCTATGTTTCGCCGATCGAGGTCGAGTCGGCACTGATCACCCACCCTGCGGTGCTCGAAGCCGCGGTGGTCGGCAAGCCGGATGGGCAGCGGCTGATCAAGCCGATTGCCTTTGTGGTATTGAAGAATGGCCACCCGCCCACCGATGCCTTGGCGGCCGAGCTGCAGCAGCATGTCAAGGCGCAACTGGCGCCCTACAAGTACCCGCGCTGGATCGAGTTCATCGACGAGCTGCCGAAAACCGCGACGGGCAAGATCCAGCGCTTCAAGCTGCGTGAGCGAGCGGGATGAAAGCTCGGAGCAACGCATACGCGAAAGTAGCTCCGACAGGCTCTTAGGTGCGAAAATGCGGCGCAAACCTGCCCGGCAGGAATATCAACGGAGGAATCACCATGACACAACGTACGCATCGGGTGCGCCCGACGGTGGGCGGCCGGATCGCCGGGCTGGCGTCAGCGCTGCTGATGGCAGGATTGCTGTTGCCGGTTTCGCCGGTGTCGGCTCAAGGCTCCAGGATCAAGATCGGGCTGATGCTCCCCTACACCGGCACGTTTGCCGCCTTGGGCACCGCGATCACCAACGGCTTCAAGCTCGCTGTGGAAGAGAACGGTGGCAAAGTCGGCGGGCGCGAGCTCGAATACTTCACCGTGGACGACGAATCCGATCCCGCCAAAGCGCCGGAAAATGCCAACAAGCTGATCAAGCGCGATAACGTCGACGTGCTGGTTGGCACGGTGCACTCGGGCGTGGCGCTGGCGATGTCGAAGGTCGCGCGCGACAACAACACGCTCCTTATCATTCCGAACGCCGGCGCCGACGAGATCACGGGTCCGCTTTGCGCCGCGAATGTGTTCCGGACGTCATTCTCGAATTCCCAGCCGGGAATCGCGATGGGCCGGGTAATGGCGGAGCAGAAGAAAAAAACCGCCGTCACCCTGACCTGGAAATACGCGGCGGGCGAGGAATCAGTGGGTGGGTTCAAGGAAGCGTTCGAGGCGGGCGGCGGCAAGGTAGTGAAGGAATTGTTCCTGCCCTTTCCGCAGGTGGAATTTCAATCCTATCTGACCGAGATCGCGGCGCTGAAACCGGATGTCGTCTATGTGTTCTTCGCCGGCGGCGGCGCCGTCAAGTTCGTCAAGGACTACGCCGCGGCAGGTCTCAAGAACACGATCCAGCTGGTCGGGCCGGGGTTTCTCACCGACGGCACGCTCGAGGCGCAAGGCGACGCGGCGCAGGGTCTCCTCACCACCATGCATTACGGTGAAGGCGTCAGCAATCCCAAGAACGCCGCCTTCCGCGCCGCCTATGCCAAGGCCTACAAGGTCGATCCGGACGTCTACGCGGTGCAGGGCTACGACGCGGCGCAGCTCCTCATTGCCGGTGCCAAGGCGGTGAATGGGGACCTTACCAAGCGCGCCGAGCTCGTCAAGGCGATGGAGACGGCCAAGATCGACAGCCCGCGCGGCGCGTTTGCACTCACGCGCTCGCACAACCCGATCCACGACATCTATCTGCGCCGTGTCGAAGGCAAGGAAAACAAGGTGATCGGCGTCGCGGTCAAAAACCTTACCGATCCGCCGCGCGGCTGTAAGTTGTAGGCAAGCGGGAAAGCTGACCCTCGGGGGGTCGGACACGACGGTTCCTGCCATCGTGCCCCACCCCATTTTCTTGCATGGACATCTACTCGTTCCTGATCCAGCTCCTCAACGCCGTGCAATACGGCCTGCTGCTCTTTCTGGTGGCAAGCGGACTCACGCTCATCTTCGGCATCATGGGCATCATCAATCTCGCCCACGGCAGCTTCTACATGATCGGCGCCTACATGGCGTTCTCGCTCTCGACACTCACCGGCAATCTGTTCGTGGCCATCGTGCTGGGCGTGGCCTTGAGCGTGGTGCTGGGCGTGTTCCTCGAATGGGCGCTTTTCAGCCACCTTTACAAGCGTGATCACCTCGACCAGGTGTTGCTCTCATATGGCCTGATCCTCATTTTCGAAGAGCTGAGGAGCCTGATCGTGGGCAACGACGTTCATGGCGTCAATGTGCCGGAAATCCTGAATCGCTCGATCCGGCTCACCGAGACGCTGAGCTATCCCGTGTACCGGCTCTTCATGTCGCTCGTCTGCCTGGCGCTCGCGGCGATGCTGTACTTCCTGATTCGGCGCACGCGCCTTGGGATGATGAT
>JANXZT010000560.1 GCA_025355395.1 Betaproteobacteria bacterium | reverse complement strand
CGCTTGGCACTTTCGCAGGGATGACGGCGTGGCGCTTGGCACTTTCGCAGGGATGACGGCGTAGCGCTTGGCACTTTCGCAGGGATGACGCTTAAGCACCGTCACTCTCTCAGCGGCGACGATTTAGGTCTGTCAATAATCAGCGGGAATCGTTGGCGATGTCAGTACGGATTCGCCGAACGATATGTCGTGCACAGAAGTGGTGTCGAGGCCGCTTACATGTCGCGGCGGCTCCGATCCGCAACGCCATGATGTCAAATGTATATTTGCAAAGGTGCGGAACTTGCTACATGCTCTTTCAGGACACGCCGCTTGACTGCATCGCTGCTTCGCGCATCCGGGGGAAGATGTGCGAAGAAGATGGGCTCCCCGGTTTCGAGATTTTGGCCGCGCAGAAATCGCGCGGCCTTTTTTTGCACGTCGGTTCGCAAACAAAGTCGGCAACCCCTCCTCACATGCTCCGCCGATACTGTCCGCCAACGTCGAACAGAGCGGTGGTGATCTGGCCCAGCGAGCACACCCGCACGGTGTTCACGAGCTCGGCGAATACGTTGCCGTTCTCGATCACGGTCTGTTTGAGCCGCGCGAGCGCCGCAGGAGCCTCGGCAGCGTGCAGCGCCTGAAAGGCCGCGAGTCGCGCGAGCTGGGACTCTTTTTCCTCGGTGGTCGAACGCGCAAGCTGCACCGTCGGCGCTACCGTCTCCGCATGCGGATTGCGGAACGTGTTGACGCCCACCACGGGGTAACTCCCGTCGTGCTTGCGGTGCTCGTAATAAAGCGATTCTTCCTGGATCTTGCCGCGCTGATAGCCCGTCTCCATAGCTCCCAGCACGCCACCGCGTTCGCTGATCGCTTCGAACTCCTTCAATACCGCCTCTTCGACCAGATCGGTCAATTCCTCGATAATAAATGAGCCCTGGTTCGGATTCTCGTTCCGTGCAAGCCCCCACTCCCGGTTGATCACGAGCTGGATCGCCATCGCGCGTCGCACGCTTTCCTCGGTGGGCGTGGTAATGGCCTCGTCGTACGCATTGGTGTGCAGCGAGTTGGCGTTGTCGTAGGTCGCAATCAGCGCCTGCAGGGTCGTGCGTATGTCATTGAACGCGATCTCCTGGGCGTGCAGGCTGCGGCCCGAAGTCTGGCAGTGATACTTGAGCTTCTGGCTGCGCTCGTTCGCGCCATACTTGTTTTTCATCGCGATCGCCCAGATGCGGCGCGCGACGCGCCCGAGCACGGCGTATTCGGGATCCATGCCGTTGGAGAAGAAGAACGACAGGTTGGGCGCGAAATCGTCGATGTGCATGCCGCGCGCGAGATAGGCCTCGACGAACGTGAAGCCATTGGCGAGGGTGAACGCGAGCTGGCTGACCGGGTTGGCACCCGCCTCGGCAATGTGGTAGCCCGAGATCGACACCGAGTAGAAATTGCGAACGTGGTGATGGACAAACCATTGCTGGATGTCGCCCATCACCTTGAGACTGAATTCAGTGGAGAAGATGCAGGTGTTCTGCCCCTGGTCTTCCTTGAGGATGTCCGCCTGCACCGTGCCGCGCACGGTGGAAACCGTCCAGGCGTGGATCTTTTCCGCCTCATCGTCGGTCGGCTCCCGGCCGTTGTCGGCGCGAAACTTGTCGACCTGCTGATCGATGGCCGTGTTCATGAACATCGCCAGGAGGGTCGGTGCGGGCCCATTGATAGTCATCGATACCGACGTTTTGGCATCGCACAGGTCGAACCCCGAATACAGCACCTTGAGATCGTCCAGGGTGGCGATCGACACCCCGGAGTTGCCTACCTTGCCGTAGATATCGGGGCGGCGGTCGGGGTCGAAACCATACAACGTCACCGAATCGAAAGCCGTCGACAGGCGCTGCGCCGGCATGCCGTCGGCCAACAGATGGAAGCGCCGGTTGGTGCGAAACGGATCGCCCTCGCCGGCGAACATGCGGGTGGGATCCTCGTTCTCGCGCTTGAATGCAAACACGCCACCGGTAAAGGGAAAGCTGCCGGGAACGTTTTCCCGCAACTGCCAGCGCAGGATTTCGCCGTCGTCCTCGAAGGCAGGCAGCGCCACCTTGGGGATGTGCGTGCCGGACAACGTGGTCGTGGTCAGCGCGGTGCGAATCTCGCGATCGCGGATGCGCACCACATATTCGTCTCCGGAATAGGCCTTGCGCGTTTGCGGCCACATTTCCAGGAGCTTCCTTGCCTTGGGGTCCATGCGTTTCTCACGCGCCGCGCACAGCTCACCGAGCGCTCCGACGTCGGCCTTGCCTTCCGCGGCCAGCATCGCTTGCGCCGCGCGCAACTGCGCCCGCTCGCGCGCAAGGCGGCTCTGGGTACGCGCCCAGCCGTGATACTTCCGCACGGTTTCTGCGATCTCAGCGAGGTAGCGCGTGCGCGCCGGCGGCACGATCACGTTGCCGGCGGATGATTCCTTGATTCCCGGGTCGGGCAGGGAGCCCTCGCCCAACGTCAAACCCTTGTCGGCGAGATGGTGCGCGACGGCATGATAGAGCGCGGTCACACCGTCGTCGTTGAAACGCGCCGCGACGGTGCCGTACACCGGCATTTCGTCCGGACGTGCCTTCCATTGGTCATGGTTGCGCTGGTATTGCTTGCGCACATCCCGCAGCGCGTCGCTCGCGCCTTTGCGGTCGAACTTGTTGATGGCGACGAAGTCGGCGAAATCCAGCATGTCGATTTTCTCGAGCTGCGATGGCGCGCCAAACTCCGGGGTCATGACATAAAGCGACGCGTCGGCGAGCGGCGCAATGGCGGCATCGCCCTGGCCGATGCCCGAGGTCTCGACGATGACCAGATCGAAACCGGCGACCTTGCACGCCGCGATCACTTCCGGAAGTGCCCGCGACACCTCGCTGCCCGCGTCGCGCGTAGCCAGGGAGCGCATGTAAATGTTTGGGTGCTCGATCGCATTCATCCGGATGCGGTCGCCCAGCAAGGCCCCTCCGGATTTGCGCCGGGAGGGGTCGATCGAGATGATCGCGATGCGCAGGCGGTCGCCCTGATCGACGCGAAAGCGCCGGACCAGCTCGTCGGTAAGCGAGCTCTTGCCGGCCCCTCCCGTCCCGGTCACTCCGAGGGTTGGTGCTCGCGCGGCGGCCGCACGTCGATGCAACTCGGATTTGAAGCCGTCGCCGACCGTTCCCGCTTCCAGCGCGGTAATGAGCCGTGCCAGCGCCCGCGTGCGCGCGAACGGCGTACCGGTGGTGAGCTCGTCGAGCTCGGGGGGCGGGGCGCTTGCCGCATCGCGATCGGCGGCCGAGATGATCTCGTTGATCATGCCCTGCAAGCCCAGCCGCTGGCCGTCTTCGGGCGAAAAGATGCGTGTTACGCCATAAGCATGCAGCTCGGTAATCTCGGACGCGACGATCACGCCGCCACCACCGCCGAACACCTTGATATGGCCGCCGCCGCGCTCGCGCAAAAGATCGAGCATGTACTTGAAAAACTCGACGTGTCCGCCCTGATACGACGAAATGGCGATCGCGTGCACATCTTCCTGCACGGCGCAGTTCACGATCTCCTGCACCGAACGATTGTGGCCGAGATGGATCACCTCGCACCCCGATGACTGCAGGATGCGCCGCATGATGTTGATCGACGCATCGTGGCCGTCGAAGAGGCTCGCGGCGGTTACAAAGCGCAGCTTGTGCTCGGGCCGGTAGACGATCGGCTGCCGGGTAATCGAAAGATCGGTCACGAAATCCTCGCCAAAGCGAAGGGGACAGCAGGTACACGTTCGGCACCCGCCTTGCCATCGGCCTTCAAACCCGTACTTTACCGGCACGCCGGCTGGTGCGGACGCTGCGGCCCGCGACGGGGGCCACGATTGACCGCGCCGGCATCGCACCCGTGCCGCAAATGCGGCGATCCGCGGTCCGGTCAGCGAAGCGCTCCGCTAGCCTACTTGCCGTTTACGTTAACGTCAATTGAACCCGATGCCTCGGGACCGGTCCTACACCCCGTCAATCCGCGGCTTCGCCGCTCCCAAGTCAACCCACCCCTTCGCCGCACCTATACTGGCGGCCCAACTTTCGGCCCCACCCATGCCCAAGTCAATTCTTCGCGCATTTGTCCGATCGACGTTCCGGTTCGTGCTTTGCACCTGGTTCAGCGCCGCCGCACTCGCCGCAGTGCCGGCGGGCGTGATACAGGGCGCTGCCGTCGAAGGTATCACCGAGTACACGCTTCCCAATGGCTTGACCGTGCTGCTGTTCCCCGATGCCACCAAGCCGGTGACGACGGTGAACATCACTTACCGCGTCGGCTCGCGACAGGAGAACTATGGCGAGACCGGAATGGCGCACCTGCTGGAGCACATGCTGTTCAAGGGCACGCCGACCAGCGGCAACCTGATGCAGGAGCTCGGCAAGCGCGGGATGAGCTTCAACGGCTCGACATTCTTCGACCGCACCAACTATCACGAAACATTCCCGGCCTCCGACGAGAACCTCGACTGGGCGCTGCGGATGGAAGCGGACCGGATGGTGAATTCGCGTGTCGCGCGACAGGACCTCGACACCGAGATGACCGTGGTGCGCAACGAGTTCGAGAAGTGGGAAAACAGCCCGCGGCTGGTGCTCTGGGGCCGGATGCAGGCCGTTGCCTTCGACTGGCATAACTACGGCAATCTTTCGATCGGCGCGCGCTCCGACATCGAGAATGTGAGCATCGAGCGCCTGCAGGCCTATTACCACCTCTATTACCAGCCGGACAATGCGGTGCTGGTCGTGGCCGGCAAGTTCGATCCGGACCGCACGCTTCCACTCATCAGTCAATATTTCGGCGCCATCCCCAAACCCACGCGTACGCTGCCGGCGCTCTACACCGCCGAGCCCGTTCAGGACGGCGAGCGCAGTGCCACGGTGCGTCGCGTCGGCGGATCGAAAGTGCTCGGGATGCTCTATCACACCGTGCCGGGCGCGCATGCCGACTCGACCGCCCTGGAAGCGTTTGGCGAGCTCATGACCGTCGCGCCCGCGGGCAGGCTTTACAAATCGATGGTGGAAACCAAAAAGGCCAGCTCGGTCGAAGCATGGAATCTTTCGCTGCTCGATCCCGGTGTAATTATCTTTTGGGCGGAAGTGCCCGAGCAGGACACGATGGAAGCTGCGCAGGCGACGATGGCGGCCACGCTGGCCGCGATCGCCAGGGATCCCATTACCGGTCCCGAGCTCGATCGCGTCCGCGCCAAAGCCGCGAAAGACTTCGACGAGACCGTGAACGATCCGGAAAAGCTCGGGGTCGCGCTGTCGGAGTCGATTGCGACCGGCGACTGGCGGCTCTTCTTCCTGCAACGCGATCGATGGGAGAAGCTCACACCCGCCGATGTCCAGCGGGTCGCGCTGGCTTACCTCAAGCCCTCGAATGTCACGGTGGGCCACTACTTTCCGGGTGCCGCACCCGATCGGGCGCCGATGCCACCCACGGTCGATGTAAGAGCGCTGGTCAAGGACTACAAAGGCCAAGCTGAGACCGTCGCCGGTGAGACGTTCGATCCAACGCCCGCGAATCTCGAAGCGCGGACCACTCGGTTCACGCTGCCCAACGGCGCGAAGGTTGCGTTGCTGCCCAAAAAAACGCGCGGCGAGACCGTGCAGGTGCACATGTCGCTGCATTTCGGCGACGAGAAATCGGTGTTCGGCCGCCGTCCGGAAGGCTCGCTCACCGGCGCCATGCTGATGCGCGGCACCAAGAGCAAGTCGCGCCAGGAGATCGAGGACACGCTCGACCGCTTGCGCGCCAAGCTCGCGGTAGGCGGCAGCGAAACGGGCGCCAACGCCAGCGCACAGACGGTACGCGTCAGTCTTCCCGACACCTTGCGACTTCTGGCAGAGGTGCTGCGGGAGCCTTCGTTCCCGGTGGCGGAAATGGAGCAGATCCGGCGCGCGCGCCTCAACTCTCTCGAGCAGCAGCGCTCCGATCCCCAGGCGGTGGCCGCGCGCGCGCTGGCGCGCCACAACAACCCGTATCGCAAGGGCGATCCGCGTTATGCCAGCACTCTCGACGAGGATGTGGCGGCGCTCAACGCCCTCACCATCGACAAGCTATCGCGTTTCTACACCCAGTTCTATGGCGGCGCACACGCGGAGATATCGCTGGTCGGTGATTTCGATCCAGTGGCAGCGCGCACACTCTTGACCCAGCTCTTCGGCGAATGGGGCGCCGCCGTGCCGTATATGCGGGTTCCCTCGCCCTTCATCCCGAACGTTCCGGCCGCGATTCGCCTCGAAACGCCCGATCGCGCGAACGCCGTGCTGGTCGGCGCAACGGCGCTCGCGGTCAACGATGGGAGCCCCGACTACCCCACGTTGCTGGTCATGAATTTCATGCTGGGCGATTCCACCAACTCGCGCCTGCTCAATCGGTTGCGCCAGAAGGACGGCGTCAGTTACTCGGCGGGCGAATATCTGCAGATGAACGCGTTCGAGCCCAACAGCACGCTCGGGTTCTATGCGATCTTCGCCCCGGAAAACCTGCCGCGGGTGCAACTGGGCATCAGCGAGGAGTTGATTCGCGTAATGAAGGACGGGTTCACCGACGCCGAAGTCGACGAAGCCCGCAACGGATTAATGCAGGAACGAAGGCTTGGCCGCGCGCAGGACGCAGCACTCGCCGGCGCTCTTGCAACCCAGCTCTATCTTGGCCGCACCTTCGCAAAATCGGCGCAGGTCGACGCCGCCATCGAGGCTATGACCACGGCGCAAGTCAACGCCGCAGCCCGCAAATACCTCAAGCCCGATGAGCTGGCATTTGCTTTCGCGGGGGATTTCGCCAAAGGGAAGAAGTGAAACGATCGCCTTGACCGGTGAACCTTGCTCGTCCGGCTAACGAGACTTAAAGTCCTTCCCCTCGATGATGGCTTCCATCTACCCATCGAGCTTGCGTTGCAAACCGAAGCGGCTGAAAATGGCGACCGCTTGCAATGGATTGCAATCGAATACGGGAACAAAAAAGGATGCGCAACGCAACCACGTTCGACCGGGGCCGCCGTTTCGATGTGCTGTGCCTCGGCCGCCTGGCCGTCGATTTCTATGCCCAGCAAATCGGCGCCCGGCTCGAGGATGTGACGAGCTTCTCGAAATATCTGGGAGGCTCGTCGGCAAACACCGCATTCGGCTGCGCTCGTCTGGGACTCGAAGTCGGAATGATCTCGCGCACCGGCGACGATGCGATGGGACGCTTCCTGACCGAGACGCTGGCGCGCGAAGGCTGCGATGTAAGCCATGTCAGCGTCGACCCGACGCGCCTTACCGCCGCGGTGGTGCTTGGCATCAAGGACAAGGAAACCTTTCCGCTCATCTTCTATCGCGAGAACTGTGCCGACATGGCGATCGCGGAAGCGGACATCGAGGAGCGCTATATTGCGCAAAGCAAGGCGCTTCTCATTACGGGCACCCACTTTTCCACCGACTACATCGATCGCATCAGCAATTCGGCTCTCGATTGCGCACGCCGCAACAACGTGCGCACCGTGCTCGATATCGACTACCGCCCGGTATTGTGGGGATTGACCAAGCGCGGCGACGGTGAGACGCGCTTCATCCACTCCGAAACGGTAACGGCGCACCTCCAACGCATCCTGCCGAAGATCGATCTCGTGATCGGCACCATCGAGGAGTTCAACATCGCCGGCGGCGGCGGTGACATCATGGCTTCGCTCACCGCGATTCGGCGGTTGACGCCGGGCGTATTTGTGGTCAAGCGCGGGCCGCTGGGCTGTGCGGTCATCGTCGGCGACGTGCCTGCTTCCCTCGATGCGGCGTTCAACGGCGGTGGAGTGGAGGTGGAAGTGCTGAACGTGCTCGGCGCAGGCGACGCCTTCTCGGCCGGATTCCTGTCCGGTTGGGTGCGCGGAGAAGATTACGACGCCTGCACCCGGTACGCCAATGCCTGCGGTGCGCTGGTGGTGTCGCGTCATGGCTGCGCGCCGGCAATGCCGACGCGGTTCGAGCTCGACTACTTTCTGGAAAACGCCGATCGCATCCCGCGTCCGGACCGGGACGTGACGCTCACCCGGCTGCATCGCGTGAGCGCCCCACGCGCACCGCGCGCTGAGCTCTTTGCCTTTGCGTTCGATCATCGCAACCAGTTTTTCGAGCTGGCGCGGGAGGCCGGTGCGAGCGAGGATCGGCTGCCGCCACTGAAGCTGCTGTTTGTGCGCGCGGTCGCGGAGACGGAAGCAGCGCTCGGGCTTCATGGCCGAATCGGCGTGTTGTGCGATGACCGTTACGGGCAGGATGCGCTGAACGCGGCAACCGGACGCGGCTGGTGGATCGGTCGACCGGTGGAGCTCCCCGGCTCGTACCCGCTTCAATTCGACCACGGCCGCTCGCTGGGCACTACGCTCACCAACTGGCCGCATGAGCAGGTGGTGAAGTGCCTGGTCAGGTTCCATCCCGATGACGACATCGAGCTCCGGCTCGAGCAGGAGGCGCAGCTTCGCGCGTTGTACGACGCGGTTCAGGTCAGCGGCCATGAATTGCTGCTCGAAATCATTCCGCCCCAGGAGCTGCCGCGTGATGC
>JANXZT010000504.1 GCA_025355395.1 Betaproteobacteria bacterium | reverse complement strand
CGCCAAGGCCACGTCGGTTTGGGTAGAGCTGTTCCGCCAGGAGGACCGCTGGCAGTTGCGGGTGCGTGACGACGGCGTAGGCATGGACCCGGAAAAGCAGCACCACCCCACGTCGCACGGCCTCATTTCCATCCGTGAGCGAGTGCACGTGCTCGGTGGAGACGTGAGCGTGAAAGGCCGGCCCGGCGATGGGACATCGATCGAAGTTTCACTGCCGGTGATCGCCAGCGATCCGGTACCGACGGCGCCGTAAGCCGCCGCTTACAGTGGATTGCGCGCGTGGCCGATGGCAGCGACCCATGCGATCGCGGATCGTCGTGCCATGAGCGTGCTGCCACCCTTCTTTTTACTTGCCGGACTGATGGGCGCCTTCATCTGGCTCGTGCCCGCGCCC
This sequence comes from Betaproteobacteria bacterium, assembly GCA_025355395.1. GTDB lineage: Bacteria > Pseudomonadota > Gammaproteobacteria > Burkholderiales > Casimicrobiaceae > CAIWHR01. The sequence continues at coordinate 5,952 of JANXZT010000504.1, read as the reverse complement.
TACCCCTTCCCGGTCCTGGGCAAGTTGATCGTCGGCGCAAGCGTTGCCGGTTTCGCTCTTTCGATTACATACGTTCGAGCGTTCCTGCCGGAACAATGGCAAGCCAAGCTCGCTGCCGTTCGCCGCGTGTGGCAATCAATCATCGGTCTCCTGCCCGCGCGGTAAAAAGCTTCCCCCTTGGTTTCCCCTTGGTCCGCTAAACGCCGCGCCTTCGTAACCAGGCGGTGGCAATGCGGCCGACCGCGTGGCGTCAGCGGGGCCTTGCTTCCCCACGCGCGTCACCAAGGATTCCTTTCGGCATCAGGTCATCGAGATCCGCGAGGCCGATTTCGTCCATCAACGCCGTCTTGCGTTCCGCGAGACGCTGCCCAAGCGCGCCTAAGTCGAGGCGTGAGGCCTCGACCTTTGGGAAGAGCTCGTTCTGCTCTTCCGCGATGTGATGTTTCACGTATTCGCCAAGGACTTTGACCGTGGCATCGTAGAGCTCGTCGTCGGGCTCCATTTCGCCGAGTTGCGCGATCAGATCCTTGGCCGACGCATGCTCGACTGTGGCCTGGTCGAAAAAATCGTCAGCGCTGATTGCATCGCGGGCCACTGGATAGAACATTTCCTCCTCGATGGCAGTATGAACGATCAGCTCCCCGCAGATGCGCGCCACCAGCGCGTCTTTCTCATCGGCATCGACCGCTTGCTTCATCTGCTCGAACTGATCGAAAAGCTCGATTACCGCGGCGTGGTCGGCGCGCAACAACTCGAGCGCACTCACTGGCATCTCCGTCGGTTGGCGCAATGGCATGGCAATTTCCTTTCAAAACGGACGGGGCGCCTCGCAGGGACGGCTCATCCCGACGGCGGCGCCCCGATTGACGAATGGAACGTCAGGCGAGTTGGCGCTGCGCCGGTGATGTCCTGGTAGCGGGCTTGCGGCGCAACTCGTGCAGCGTGGCGATCGCGGCCGTACGGGTGCGAGCCGCCTTGACCGGCCGCGTCTGTGCAGCGCGCTTGCTCGAGCGCCGGACTGCCAGATCGATGACGGCGCCCTCGTCGTCGGCCGAGATCGGACGCGCGCTGGGCTTGATCACGCTACTCGCAGGCGCTGCCGCACGTCGCGGCGGCGCAAGCGTTGCCGCAACATGCACCGGCCGGGTCAGCTTTGCTGGCGGCGCTGCAGCGACCAGCGGCAGGCGGTTCGCCGCACTCTTCGTGCCCGGAATAAGGCCGGTGGCGAGCCGCAGCACGTTCAGCACCAAGGTGCGTCCGATGGGAATGACCGCGGCGAGGGTCTGCTTCCTTTCGATGATGACGGCGGCGAGACCAACCTTCCGGGTACGGTGCATCACTTCGCGCAGTACGTCGTAGGCCTTGGTGTCGTCCTTGTTCGGTTGCAGGCAATACGGCTCGTCGTAGCACCATGGCGGAATGACGTCGCCATCGACAAAACCCATGATGCAAATCGACTGCCCATCGCGGGACAGTTGTTTCGCATCGACGCGGGTCGTGCGGTCCTGCCCATGGTTCCGTTCGCTCTTCACGTTGTGCTCCCCGCTCTTCACGTTGTGCTCCCGTTTCCGCCGCCGTTTAAGCCGGCTCATTAAATTCAATCCGGCGCCCTGCGCGTTGCATGCGAGGCCGGTTGCAATCGAGCGGCAGGAAAGAGCTCCCGGACGGCAACCAGCCCCACTGATTACCACTTGAAGACCACCCCACCCCCGGTGCTCTCTCCTGCCAGAGGGAAGATTGCGCGTGCGGCAACGGAGGGTATGTCGTCTTTGCCCACGAGTTTCTGTAGGAAGGGGACTACGGATAGAAAGATCTCTTTGCACGCGCTTGATGAAATGTGTTCGAGCGCGCGCGTCACGATGCGCGAACACGTCGCTTCGTGCGTAATGCGGCGCCCGTCAATCAATCCGCTCATCATGCGCGAACCAACGTGTTGCGCACGGCCCGCGGCAATCCACGCGCGAATTGCGCCCAGTGATGCTCGCAACTGTCCTGCGTCCGTCGATGCGCGTTGGCCGCGCGCACAATGCGCAAAACGGCACGCCAATCGTCGCCATCGAAGCCTGCTACCGGCGCCCGGCTATTGGCCGTATCATGATGCCACCCGACACCGGTCCCCCATGCCCGACGCCGAATTCACCAACCAGCTCGAGCAGCATCGTGGCTACCTCATGCGCGTTGCACACCTTCAGCTTCGCGACCCCGATGTAGCCGAAGACGCCGTGCAGGAAACGCTCCTTGCCGCGCTCGCGGGCAGCGGCTTCTCGGGCAAGTCGAGCCTGCGTACGTGGCTCACCGGCATCCTGAAGCACAAGATCGTCGACGCCATCCGGCGCAAGCAACGCGATGCCGTCCCCGTGGCGACCCTGCTTGGGACCGGCGGTGATGCCAATATCGATGACCTCGACGGTCTATTTCGCGAGGATGGCGCCTGGGATTCGGCTCCGGCCCCCTGGGGTAACCCCGAAGACGCGCTTGCGCAGCGGCAGTTCTTCGACGTGATGGATATGTGCCTCGACAAGCTGCCCGCGGCCACCGCGCGGGTGTTCGTGATGCGCGAAGTGCTGGAACTCGAGACCGACGAGATTTGTAAGGAACTCGCCATCACCGCGAATAACCTCTGGGTCATCCTTTATCGGGCCAGGGTGGCTCTGCGCATATGTCTTGAACAAAACTGGTTTGCGGGGCAAGCGAGGGGCTGACCGCTCGCCACCGCCGCGCCTGCCCAAGCTCCAATCATGTTGCTCCACCGACTGACGCATATGCTTTCCTGCCAGGATGCAAGCCGCTTGCTCTCGCAGATGCAGGATCGCCCGCTATTCGTTCGCGAATGGGTGAAACTGCGGCTTCATCTCGCCGTGTGCAACGCCTGCTCGCGGTTCGCGGAGCAGTTGCGATTCCTGCGCCGGGCGATGAAGGCCTATCGCGGATAGGTCCGTCGCGCGCATTCATTCGATCGGCCTGCGCACATGAGCCCCCTCCGCATTTCCGTCAACGGTGAGTCGCGGCACATACGCTCCGGAGCCACCGTGGCCGGACTCGTGGAAGTGCTTGCGCTCGCGGGCAAGCGCATCGCGGTGGAACGAAACGGCGAGATCGTCCCGCGCAGCCGCTATTCCGAGATTACGCTCGAGGAGGGCGACACCCTCGAGATCGTGGTGGCGGTGGGAGGCGGCTGACCAGGAACTTTGCGCGGGCGTAAAATGCGCCCATGAATGCTCCCCATCGTCCCGCTCAACTCTCTCCGGAGACAAGAACCGCCGACCCGCTCATGATCGCCGGGCGAAGCTATCGCTCGCGCCTGCTGGTCGGCACCGGCAAGTACCGTGATTTCGCGCAAACCCGGGACGCCATAGTAGCCTCCGGTGCCGAGATCGTGACGGTCGCCATTCGCCGCACCAACATCGGCCAGGACGCCAACGCGCCGTCGCTGCTCGACGTGCTTCCACCAAGCGAGTTCACCTATCTGCCCAACACGGCAGGTTGCTATTCCGCCGACGAGGCCATTCGCACGCTGCGTCTGGCCCGCGAACTGCTCGACGGCCACCGGCTGGTAAAGCTCGAAGTTCTGGGTGATTCGCACACACTTTTTCCCAATGTGCGTGAGACGGTCAAGGCCGCCGAAATCCTGGTGCGCGACGGCTTCGATGTCATGGTCTACACCTCCGACGACCCTATCGCCGCGCGCGAGCTCGAAGCCATCGGCTGCGTGGCGATCATGCCGCTCGCCTCGCTCATCGGATCGGGCATGGGCATTCTGAATCCATGGAACCTGCGGCTCATCATCGGCCAGGCCAAAGTACCGGTGCTGGTCGATGCGGGTGTAGGAACCGCCTCGGATGCCGCGATTGCAATGGAGCTAGGCTGCGAGGGGGTGCTCATGAACACCGCTATCGCCGCGGCCAGGGACCCGGTGCGCATGGCCCGCGCCATGCGGCTTGGCGTCGAGGCGGGACGCGAAGCCTGGCTTGCCGGCCGCATGCCGAGAAAGCTGTACGAGGCAAGCCCCAGCTCGCCCACCGCCGGCCTCATCGGCTGATTCGCATGACGGCATTTGCTGCACGCTTGGGCGTGGCCGCAGCCGCTGCGTTTATTTTTGCATCGCTCGCCGGCAACGCTCACGCCGTGGCGCTCACGGCACCGGAAGTGGCGGCGGCGTGCGTCGACGCCGACGGGCTCGCGCATTGTGGCCGGCTCATCGAGGATATCCAGTTGAAGCGCCTGCCCTCCCTTGCGGCACGCGAAGGCGACACCCTGCACATCACGCTCTACCCATCGGGGCGCACGTCGTTTTCCAATACCGGGGCGGCCAGTGGCGGGCGCTCCTACAGTCTTTGGGATTATCTCGACACGGTGAACATGGCGGTTCTCTACGTCGTGCAAGGCGACGACGCCTCATTTCTGCTCCTGCAACGCACCAATGGCCGCACTTACGAAGTCGCCGCCGAGCCTCGATTGGCACCCGACCGCCAACGATTGGTCACCGCTGATTTCTGCGCAAGCCGATGTGCGAACGAGGTGGCGCTCTTTCGGGTAAGCCGCGACGCAGTGCGCAAGGAGGCAAGCTGGAAGCCGGCGGAGGCCTGGACCGACGCGACGGCGCGGTGGAAATCGGCCGACACCCTCGAGATCGAGTACACGCGCAGTGGAGATGCAACCACCAGGACGCTCGAGCGGCGGGTGGACGCAACGGGCTGGACTCGCGTTGCGCAGCCCTGATGACGCCGCTCCCGCCGCCGTTGCGGGCAGCCCCCGTGCTTGCCCCGAAACGGCCGGCGACGCGCCCGCAACCGCGCGCCACCGCAGCGTGCGCAGTTTTGTGTTGCGGCAGGGCCGCATGTCGCCGGCGCAGCACCGCGCATTGGCGTCGCTGTGGCCCCGCTACGGACTCGATTTCTCGCTACAACCTCTCGATACTGCTGCGACGTTTGGCCGGGAGGCCGATGTCGTGATCGAGATCGGGTGCGGCATGGGCGAGACCACGGCGACCATCGCGCACGCGCGGCGCGATACCGATTTTCTGGGTATCGAGGTACACGCGCCCGGCGTGGGCAGCCTTCTCAAACATGCTGCCGCGCTTGAGCTTTCCAATCTCCGAGTCATCCGGCACGACGCCGTGGAAGTCGTCGCGGCCATGATCCGGCCCGCGGCCCTTGCGGGTGTGCACATTTTTTTTCCGGACCCTTGGCCCAAGAAACGGCACCACAAGCGGCGTCTCCTGAAGCCGCCGTTCGTGCGGGAGCTGGCACTGCGGTTGCGTCCCGGCGGCATCCTGCACGTGGCCACCGACTGGGAAGAGTACGCACAGGAAATGCTCGCGACGCTCGAAGCCGAGGCGCTTCTTTCCAATACGGCCGACCGCTTCGCGCCTCGACCGGATTATCGGCCGCGCACTAAATTCGAAACTCGCGGCCTGACTCTCGGCCATGGTGTATGGGATCTCATTTTCCGACGGCGTTGATCATCGGTGATGTCGCGGTCTGCGCCGTCGCACGGCCGCCCGCGCGCTTGAGGAGCGCCGTCAGTGCGGCGCGAGCAACCTCGCGGGAGAAGTGCGCTCGGATATTCGCACGGCCGCCCTCGGCCAACCGGTGCCAGAGCGCCTCGTCGCGATAGACGCGGGCAATCGCGGCGGCGAAGTCTTCCGCCGTGTCGGCGATGAGCACATTCTCGTCCGCGGTAAGGTGCATGCCCTCTACCGACGGCGTCGTAGCTACCACGGGCACCCCGTAACTCATCGCCAGGTTCACCTTGCCCTTGACTCCGGCGCCGTAGCGCAGCGGGGAAATCGACACCCGGCACGCGGTGAAGTACGGCGCGACTTCGGGCACGTGGCCGGTCACGATGAAATCCTCCGCTGCGAGATCCCGGATGGATGCCGGCGGCTCCGCTCCCACGATGCAAGTCGCAACTCCCGGCAGCAGTTGCCGAATCCGTGGCAGCGCGTGCCGG
>JANXZT010000496.1 GCA_025355395.1 Betaproteobacteria bacterium | reverse complement strand
GCCTATGGAAGTGACGATCCGATTTTTCCGACCGATCTGAAGCATCCATCGACTCGAGGCGACACAGCGGCGGGCGAGGCTGGACCAGAGCTCGATCCGCGACTTGGTCGCCGCCCGAATGAGAAGATCATCGTCAAAAAGTACGCCTCGGCGTTCAAGGGCACGGATTTGCACGAGATGCTTGCAACCCTCAAAGTCGACACGCTCATCGTCGCCGGATGCAGCACAAGTCACTGCGTCTACGCGACCTGCCGTGAAGCCACGGGCAGTCTTCGCGTAATCGTGCCGGAAGAGACTGTTGGCGATCGTTGCGATCTTTTCCACGAAGTATTCCTCGCCGACATCGACATCGGAGTGGGAGACGTGATGCCTGCTCTAGACGTGATTGCGCACCTTAAACAAATGGCAGCAAAGCCACAGCCCACCGAAATCGAGGCGCGCTAGATACAAGCGTCCCGCAGGCTGCATCGGCGATCCGTGCTACGGCCCGTAACCCTGCATGTGAGTTGCATGGATGACCACAGGATTCCGGCGAGTCACGGAGGGGCGGCATGAGCCAGGCGTGAGCAATGCTCGCGCCATCGCGCAGCAGGAAGCGTCATGTCAGCACGGATCTGAAGTAAGACATGATCCGGTCGGTGCCCCTGCGTGCAGGTGCGCAAATAGGGTGCAATTACGGGACTAACTTAGTCAGGCTCGCCTGATTGAAATGCCTTCCGTTCATGGGCACACCTATTTCCAGATTTCGCGGGCAATACGCAGCCAATTGCCACCGAGGATGCCGCGGATGTCGGCCTCGGCGTAGCCGCGCTTGATCAGCGCCTCGGTCAGCAGCACCAACTCTTCCGGCGCGATGTCCTTGACCGGGCGGGGATGGGCATAGGGGTTCCAGATGCGGGTGTTCTGGACGTTCTGGTCATAGATCAGGTCGAGTGCGAGCCCGACATGGCGCGCCCCGACGAGCTGGCACATATGATCGATGTGGCGCGCCATCAGCTCGATGATCGGCACTTCGTCCGGCCCGAGCACGGGGCCGAACGCGATCACCCCGATCACGCCGCCCGATTTCGCACAAGCCTTGATCTGGTCGTCGCGGATGTTGCGCGTGTGCTCGCACAGCGCACGCGCATTGGCGTGGCTGATGATCACGGGCCGGTCGGAATGGGCAAAGACGTCCATGCTGGTGCGGTGGCCGGTATGGGCCACGTCGACCCACATGCCGACGCGGTTCATGGCGTCGACCAGGCTGCGGCCGAAGCGGCTGAGGCCGTCATCGGTCGCCTCCTGGCAGCCGTCGCCGACCGGTGTCTTTAGATTGTAGGCCATCAGCATGTGGCGGATGCCGAGCTTGTAAAACGGCTCGACCATGGCAACGTCGTAGCCGACCGGGTTGGTGCCCTGGAAGTGCAGCCCGATCGCCAGTTTGCCCGTCGCCTTGGCGTGTTCGATGTCCGCCGCCGCCTCGACCAGTACGTATTGCTCCGGTCGCGCCAGAAAATAGGCGCGCTCGCGGGCGATCGCGTGCATCGTCGCCTCGAGCGAAGTCCAGTCGCCCGCCACCGTGAGCGAGACATAGTCGAAGCCGCTGGCGGCCATGCGCTCGAGCATGCGGTATTTGAGCTCGGTCCGACCGTAATCGGTGAAGGGGAAGGTGAGGTCGCAGACGAGCGCGTCGTCGTGCAACCGACGCGCTGCGGCGGAAACAGTCGGTGAAATCATGAAGTGGCCATCCTCGTCGACCTGGTCATGCCATGTCCGCGCGCGCAACTCATTTGCATACGCTGTGTATGCTGCGGTCTCGGAGCGCGACCGTCAAGCCGCAGCATTGTCCAATGGGGTTTGAGCGTAGTAATCGGCCCACTGCCGCAAATCGCGCCGAAGAAACACTGCGTGACTTCGTCGTGGCAGAGTGGAATGTGGCGCCGCTGAAGACCGATCAGTCAATGGTGCGTACTGCCCGCGTGTGAGCGTGGTCCTGGGTGACGTCATCGACATTGGTGAATCGGCATGGCGGTTCGCAGCCGCTGGGCCGATATCCCGTTTAAGAGAGTGAGCAA
>JANXZT010000495.1 GCA_025355395.1 Betaproteobacteria bacterium | reverse complement strand
CCCGGCAGCCAGACGCAGGACGAGTATAGACCGTTACAAGTCGCGTGCGCTGAAGGTGTTGCAGGCACGCACATCGCCGGAGTCGAAACCGGCGCGAAACCATTTGACCCGCTGCGTTGCGCTGCCGTGGGTGAAGGATTCTGGCACGACGTAACCCTGCGTGCGCTTCTGGATTTGGTCGTCCCCGACCGCCGATGCGGCGCGCAGGCCCGCCTCGACATCGCCCGGGTCGAGCAGCTGGGCGCTCTGCACGTAGTGGCCCCAGACTCCGGCGAAGCAGTCGGCCTGCAGCTCGAGCCGGATCGACAGCGCATTGCGGCTGCCTTGGCCGGCCGATTGCTGCTGCCGGTCGAACTGGTCCATGACCCCCAGCAGATTCTGTACGTGGTGACCGACCTCGTGGGCGATTACATAGCCACGGGCAAAATCACCGGGGGCGGCGAACCGGCGCTCGAGTTCGTCGAAGAATGCCGTGTCGAGATAGACCTTTCGATCAGCCGCGCAATAGAAGGGCCCGCTGGCTGCACTCGCGTTGCCGCACGAGGAGCGCACCGTGCCATGAAAAAGGTGCAACTTCGGCGGATCGTAACGGCTCCCCATTTGCGTGAAGAGCTTGCCCCACACATCCTCCGTCGAACCCAGCACCGCGGACACGAAATCGCGCGAGGCGTTGGGGGCGCCCGTGCGTACCCCGCGCTCTTTGCCCGGTGCTTGCGGCACCGGCGCTTGTTGCTGAGTGACCGGGCCGCCCCCCGTCAGCGCGCCCAGCATGTCGAGTGGATTGATGCCAAAAATGAGCCCGGCGACCACCGCTACGATGATGACGCCGCCACTCAAGCGCACCGGGCCGCCGAAGCCGATACCGCCGCCACTCCCGCTGGCGGAACCTTCCTCGACGTTGTCGCTACGGCGGAAATCTCCCCAGCGCATGGCTTTCTCCTGGATGCGGCGCGCTACGTTCCTAAGGCTGGCGCGCCGTTGTTGCGGACGGGAATACGTCGCCGTCAGTATGCCTGTAACGAGGTGCCGGTAACGAGGCGCCGTGGTGATTCCGACCCGGCGGAAGCGGCGATTGGGTCGCCGGCGTCACTCGAGGAAGAGCGCAGTGCAAGCGCTGTGCCAAAACAAAAAACCGCATGCCACGGGGTCACGGCACGTCGATCCAGCGCTTGAGATCGCTTGCATTCATGGCGCCCGACGTGCGTGTTACCTCTTTGCCGCCTTCGAAGCGGATGAGGGTGCGGATGCTGCGAATTCCGTAGTTGGCGCCGAGCTGCCCACAGACGATATGCATGTACGCCAACTCGGCTTTCATGAAAAAAATGCACGTGGAGAGGCGATTGTTTTCCGTGGCATGAATCCGCGCGGGCCCCATGGTTTGCCGCAGAAACGTTGCGCCCCGCGATTCAAGCCACTCACCCCTTCAGCGCACGGTAAAGAAACGGGAGGCTCACATCCATGCGGTAATCGATCGACGAGTGATTGTCGTCGAACTCTTCGTAGCGATGGGCGATGCCGGCGCCGGCGAGCCTTTGGGACAGGATGCGGGTGCCGTAATGCAGGTGGTATTGGTCGCGCCAGCCGCAGTCGATGTAGATGCCTTTCAGCGAGCGCAGGTTCGCGGCGTACCGCGTGACGAGATGGATCGGGTCATGGCGCTGCCATGCCTTCCAGCGCTTGCGGATCAGTTCACCGGTTTCGAGGTTGAATGGCAACCGGAAGCCCAACGGCACCGACGGATCGGGATCGTAGCTCGCTGCCATCGCGATGTTCATGAGGACATGCCCTTCGGCGTCGGAAAGCTTGTCTCTTGCCCATACGTGCTCGAGAAAGCGCTGGACGCGGCCGTCATCGCGGCCGTCGGCGGTACGCTTGGCCTGCGCCGCAACGTCGATGACGCCGGGCTTGCGAGCGGGAACCCGATACTTGTCGAGCTCGTTCAAGGTCCGCGGCCAGTCACAGTAGTAGCAGAAATCGAACAGCGCATCGCCCGAATGGTCAGCGATTGCACCCCAGTGCCGCGCGTATTTCATGCCATGGAGGATGGCGCCGTACCCGCCCGACGATTTGCCGAAGCAGCCACGATGTTCGCGACGGCTAAGGGTGCGGAACTCGCGATCGACGAACGGGATCAGCTCCGCGATCAGGTAGTCGGCGTAGTTGCCGATAGCCGATGAATTAATGTACTGGTTGCCGCCCAGGCTCGTGAAGCAGTCCGCAAAGATGACGATGGCCGGACCCATCTTGCGCTCGTGCACGAGCCGCGCCAGGCGCTCCGGCACGTTTTCGTCGAAGGGCCGCCAATTGGTGTGTGCCAGCCCCGACCCGGTGAACCCGACAAGATCCCACAGCACCGGGAAGCGCTTGCCGCGCTTGGCGGTCGACCCCTGATCGTATTGCGGCGGCAGCCATGCCGCGAGCTTGCGCACATGCGGGTCGCCGAGTGGATTGCCATTGAGAACGCTCGAAACATGCTCCAGCACTACGACCGTGCCGGTGGCGGCTGTGGGGCGTTTACGAGCCATCGGGTTCAATCCTGATTGTTGGACGGGCGCCCATTCTGCCCGCGCCGATCACCTCCGGCAAATGCGTTGCCTTGTTGCTCGCGTGGCGGGACTTCGAGCGTTGCACATGATCGATCAGCGCACGCTATAACCTGCAGCCCGGGTGGGTGCGGCGGCAAGCATGCGCGACAACTCCCGCAGCAGCGTGCTGACATCCTGCTGCCGTTTGACGCAAAGATCGGCGGCGCTATCCTCCTCGGGCTCCACCCGCACGGTGCGCACGCCCGGTAGACGCAGAAGGAAGACGTCCTCGTCGGTGACGTCATCGCCAATGTAAAGCGCGCGCGGTGCGGCGGCGTGACCAATCAATGCACGCAGCGCCTCGCCCTTGTGCCGGGCGGCGGCCGGGACCAGATTCAGCACCCGCTTGCCTTCGACGACGCGTGGCAACGGCGAGAGCGTATGGGCGAGCGCCAGCAATACCTTCCGGGCTTCGGCGGGCTCTCGTGCCAGCCGGTAGTGCAACGCGAGCGAATAGGTCTTGTCTTCGACCAGTGTGCCCGGCAGCCGCTCTCGCACCCCGCTTTTCTCGACTTCATTGCACCATCGCCGGCACAGCGCCGCGTAGCCGGCAGCGGCCGATTCGTCGCCCGGGACTCCTTCGGCGCCATGGTTGCCGACCACATAGCGCGGGGCGAACCACAGCATCCGCCGCGCATCGCGCACGGCACGGCCGGTGATGATCGCCACCGGCGCCCTCACGGCCAACACCGCGAGCAGGTGCTGCACTTCGTCCGGAACCACGGCGTCGTCGGGCCGGGGTGCGATCGGCGCCAGTGTTCCGTCGAGATCGAAGGCGAGGAGGACCTTGCCGGTGACGAAATGCCGAAGCTCCGCCAAAGCAGCAGGCGAGAGGGCGTCCTTCATCCGGACGCGAGGCGCGCCACGCGCCGATGCTCGTCGATGCGCTCGGCAACGCGCTGCCGTTGGCGCACCCGCGCCGCGTCGAGCAGCATGGCGCCGGCCCACCAATAGATGTTGAATTCGGACACCAGCTTTCTCATGCTGTGCATCCGCACCCGCTGCTCGTCGGGAGGCATGGTGAGCGCGCGATGGATCGCCTGCGCACATTGCTCGGCGTGATAGGGGTTCACCAGCAGCGCGTCGTGCAACTCCCGCGCGGCGCCGGTGAATTGCGACAGGACCAGCACGCCGTGCTCGTCGTCGCGCGCGGCGACGAACTCCTTGGCCACGAGATTCATGCCGTCGTGCAGGCTCGTCACCACGCATACGTCCGCGGCCCGATAGAGCTCGTTGATGACCTCGGGGTCGTGGTGCTCCACCTTGAGATGGATTGGTGCGTAGCCGGCGCGGCCAAAGCGCCCGTTGATGCGCGCAGCAACGTCGCGCACCCGCGCCTCGAAGCTCTGATACTCGTCGAGCGACGAGCGGCTGGGGGCGGCGATTTGCACGAAAACAAAGCGTCCCACAAGTTCGGGATGAAGGTCGAGCATACGCTCAACGGCGACGAACCGCTCGACGATGCCCTTGGTGTAATCCATGCGATCGACGCCGACACCGAGGAGCGCGTCGGCGCGCAGCCCTTCCTGCGCGAAAATCCTGGCGCGGCATGTGTCCACCGGAAGCTCTCGCGCCGCCCACTCCGTAGGCCACTGGATCGAGATGGGGTAATGTTCCACCCGCGTGAGGTGCCCGCGGTACGAGATGGTGGATGATTCGTGCTCGATGCGGGTCTCGAGATACCGGTCCACCGTTTCCATGAAATTCTGCCGGTGAAATCGGGTATGAAAGCCCATGATCGAGCTGCCAAGCATTCCGCTCAATATTTCATCGCGCCACGGACAGATCCCGAACGATTCCGCATTGGGCCACGGGATGTGCCAAAACGTGATGATCGTTGCCTTGGGCAAACGCTCGGAGATCAACCGCGGCGCCAGCGCGAAGTGATAATCCTGAATCAGCACCACGGGATCTTCAGTGCGCGCTTCCGCCGCCACTGCATCGGCAAACCGGCGGTTCACCCGTACGTACTGGGCCCAGTCGGCGGACCGGAACACCGGCCGCACGTGAGCGAAATGGCACAGCGGCCAGAGCCCCTCGTTGGCGAATCCGTAGTAATAGCCTTGCTCTTCCTCCGCGGTGAGCCATACCCGGCGCAGCGTGTAGGTCGGGTGATCCGGAGGCACGCGCATTCGATCATGGCGATCCACCACTTCACGGTCGGCGCTGCCGCTTCCGTGCGCCACCCAGGTTCCCGAGCACGCGCGCATGATGGGCTCCATCGCGGTGACGAGGCCGCTCGCCGGCCGCCGCACGGCAATCTTGCCGCTCGCCTCGCGTACATGAAGGTAAGGCTCGCGATTGGAAAGAAGCAGGATCTGATCGCCGCGAAAATGTTCCCGCAATACCGAGCGCAGCATTTCCGGGTTCCATGGCCCGCTCTGGTCGCGCGGGCGGCGCGCGACATCCACCTGATGCAGCAGGGCGCGAAGGTCGCTCACCAGCGGCTGCATGTCCGGGTCGGGTTGGGAGCCGAACGGTTGCACGATGCCTTCTCCGCGCAGCAAGGCGCGCATGCCAGCGAGCCAGCCGAGCCAGCTTAAATGGGCGATCAGCACGGTCACGAGCGAAATAACGATGCCCAGCACGACAAAGAAAATGATCAGATAGCGTCGCGTGTCGGCACTGCGCCGCTCGACGAAGCTCATGTCGTGCACCAGCATGAGCGTACCCACCGAGTGCTCCCCCACGAGCACCGGCTCCTCCACCACATGCACGAGGCCATGGGGGAGGCGCACCGCCGCGGAGGGCAATCCTTCATTCGTCTTGGGGGCATGACAACCGAGGGAATCGGGATAGGTGACGGTGCGATAGGTGAGCTGGCCGTCGGGCGTGCAAAGGGCGATGGCGTAAAGGCGCTCGTCCTGCAGGGCGCGCGTGAAGAGGGTGTTGATCCGGGTGCCCGCTTCCTGCGTCACGAGCTCACCGAGCTGGTCCTGCATCGTGTTGGCGATCAGCCGGGCACGAATGTCGAGGTCGCTGGTCCACCAGCGCAACGTGAGGCTGTCGACCAGTGGCACGATGGCATACGCGAGGAC
>JANXZT010000468.1 GCA_025355395.1 Betaproteobacteria bacterium | reverse complement strand
GTCCTCGGCCTCGGCGTCGTCCTTGAGGATGCTGCGCGCTGTGCGATAAAGCGTCTGGTTGTACCGTCGCATCAGCAGCCGGAATGCGTCCCGGTCGCCGGCGGCAATGCGCCGGGCGATCTCCACGTCCGACAGGTCCTTGTCGGTCGTTGTGACTGATGCCGCATGCATATGCTTCCTCCCGATTGTCTTACGATGGACCGTCACTCATTAGATGACGGTGGCGCTTGCACGTTCCCGCGACCCGAGATCGGCCAAACCCGCCCCATTCATCGCGACGGGTCCACGCCCAAGGAGGTCAGAGCGACTTCAGATATTCGGCCAGATCGGCGATCTGCGTCTCGGTCAGACCCAGCGACTTCCTGGTGTTGTAGGTGCGTACGACGGCCTCCAGCGTCGGGGCAGTGCCGTTGTGGAAGTACGGCGCATGCTGCCACACCCCCTGCAACGGAGCGGTCCGGTACTGCTTGGTGGCACTGCGCGACGCCCAGCTCGGTGCTCCGTTGGGCTCGGGTTCGCTGACCACATCACCCGGCGGATGCAGTCGCGCGTTGGCATCGGTGAATTCGGTTCCGCTATGGCAAGTGGCGCAAGTACCTGGCCCGTTGAACACGAGCTTTCCCCGTCCGGCAGCGACTGGATCGAAACTTCCGGCCGCCGGCGGCGGCGCTGCCAAGGTGAGCTGATAGGCCTGCAGGGCCGGCAGCTTCGCGGTGATCAGATCATCCGTGCCATTGGTGACGCTGACACCCGTGCGCCGATCGGAGAATGACCCGTGGCCACCCATCTGGGTAACACCGACATAGCGGTTCCAATAGGCTACATCGTCTCCGTCGCCGGTCGAGGTAATGCGGTGGACGCCGTTCAAACCATAGGCGGGCGGGATAACCTGCGGGCCATTGCGTCCGTCCTGATTGAAGCGTGGATCGTATTTGCCGGGCCCCCAGGAGTTGTAGACGGCCTTCTGGGCCACGCTGATCGCAGGCGACAGTGCAATGATCGCTCCCGGATCGAGGTCACGATTGGGCCACCCGTCCAGGCGCTTGCCGATGCCCGCTGCAAATGAATTGTCGACGGTGGAGTGGCACAAGGCACAGGTGACGCCCACCCGTGTCAGCGTGTCCTTGCCATTGATGGTCTCGACCGTCCCCTTGAGGCCGATGACAGCGTCGAGCTTGAGCAACGCCACCGTGGTGTCGGGACTCTTGAGATCAACACTGCCGTTCTGAATTCCCGCCACCACGGCCGATGGCAACGCCTCCGCATCGACCTTCAAGCCGACCGACAGTGCGGTCGTGGGGTCGACCGCCGTGCGAATCACTTCATGCATGCGCAGTGTGTCGGTCCATTGCGATTCGTCGCCAAAAGTATCGAATCGGAAGATTTGCTTCCCTTGTGCGACCACGGCCGGATCGGGGATCGAACTTTCTGCTTGATCCCAACCACTCCCGCTGCAAGCCGTCAGGGCCGCAGCCACACCGAGCGAGACGAACGCAAGCCCCGTGCGCAAGGCGAATGAAAGCCCACCATTGCGTCTTCCGGGGATGCGGCGCCTTGCTCCGCGCATCGCAAAATCACTGACCAGGCTCATGAATCGCACGGGGGATGCTCCTTCCGATGGTTAATGCGAACAGCGCCTCGCGCATTCACTTATGCGTTCAATCGGGGGCTGCTGGATGCATGCTCGTGTTCCGTATCACCGTACGACGGCTTCGGAACATTGGATGACCTTCGCGCGCGCCACGTTCCCGAGATGCCATTTGCGGTGGCCTGAACGAGGCGACGCCGCGGGAAGGTTGGAGGCCTTATGCCCAACCCGCAAGGATGTCGCAAGGCTGGAAGCCTACGTCGAGGAGAACGTGGCCGCGTGCGCCGCTGCAGCGCATTGACTGCGCGGTCCGATCAAAAGCGCATCTTCAGGCTGTTGACGCTATATACGAAGATCAACTTTCGACAGCGTGGGCTCATTCGTGCGCATCGCGTTGTGTTCGCTCCGGCCATCCGATCGGCCAGCGCAACCGCTGCGTCTCGGCCATGAGGCTCTCAAGCTCGGCGAGACACGCCGGATGGTCTGGCTCGCGCTCGAGGGCTGCGAGCAGCCGCGCGCGGCGGATAAGCATGTCGCTGTAGGGGAGCGGTTCCCCACGCGTGTACGCTTCGAGCTCATCCGCGTAGTGCATCGCCGCGGCGAGATCATCGCGATCGAGGGCCGCCTCGATGGCGTATCGATAATAGAAGAAATAGTTGTGGCTGATGCAACCCGCTGCGAGCACTGCTTCGGCCTCCGCTGCATGCCGTTGGCGTGCCGGGTCGTCGGCGGCGCAGAGCATCAACAGCCCGAGGATGATTGGACCGCTGAAACCGATTCCCGTCTCACGGGATAGGGCAAGCGCCTCCTCGAGATTGCGCCGCGCTTCGTCGACGGCACCGCGCGAGTGCAGCACTTCCGCGTGATGAGCAAGGATCGTGGCAAGATAGCGGCGTGCGCCCAGCGACTGTGCGATGTCACGCGCGCGGTTCTGATACGGTTCCGCTTGCGCATAGCGCGAGCAGGCGGTAAGCATCATTCCGCAGGATTGCAGCGCGAACATTTCGGCATGGCGGTTGCCCACACGAACAGCATCGTCAGCAGCCAACGTCATGTCCTGGAGCGCCGCATCGAACTCATTGCGATAGATCCGGCAATGACCGATCATGACGCGATTGGGAATCGAAATCCGGATGTACCCGTGGGCATCGCAAAGGGCGACACAGTGCGAGAAGCGCTCGAAGGCCGTGCGTAGCAACCCCTCTGCATAGTCGGCATCGGCAAGCCCGCTCACGGTGCGCGCCTCCCATTCGGGATCGTGCAGTGCGGTGGCCCCCGCAAAAGCCGCCGCATGCTCGCCCCGGCATTCGACGATGCGTCCGCGGGCGAAGTGCAGGTTTCCGCGCAGGTAGTGAATCGCGATGAGGTCTTCGGCCAGCCCGGCGGCGGCGGCGATGGTCTCCGCTTCGGCAAGGGTCGCGAGCGCCGCGTCCACCTCACCGGTGAGTCGATGGCTGGCCGCCACACCCACCATCGCTGCGCAGCGCTCCGCAGGCGAGTGCGCCGCTGCCAGCGCGGCATGGCTCGCTTCACCCGCGAGCTTGCCGTCGCCGATCTCGCGCAACAATTCGCTCCGCAACAGGTTGAGGGCGCAGATGTCTCGAGGCGCCTGCGCCAGTGCGGCGCCACGATCAGCGAGGGCCAGTGCGCGCTCCGGGTGCAGCGCCACGGCCTGCGCACGCGCCGCCCGCCAGAACGCCTGCGGCGCATCCGGCGACTCGCCGCGATCGAGATGCTCAGCGCGCAATGCGAGGTCGCGCTCCCCATACCAGGCACCCGCGGCGACGTGCAATGCATTGCGACGCGCGCGGGTAAGCGATGCATAGACGCCGTCGCGAATCAGCGCATGCGCGAACAGGAAATCCTCACCATCGACCCGCACCAGATGATGAGCCAGTAACCGGGCGCAGTCATAATCCGGCAATCCCGCCAACTCGCCCACAAGCTCGCGCGAGAAGCGTTGGCCGATCACCGACGCCACGCGCAGCGCCGTGCGATCGCGTTCTGGCAGACGATCCATGCGCGCAAGCACCAGGCTATGCAGCGAGGACGGCAAACGGTCATCGCTATCGTTGGCCGTACGCAGCAATTGTTCGAGGAAAAGCGGATTGCCACCCGCGCGCTCGACACATCTTTGGGCGAAACGGTTTGACGTTGCGGACAGTCCGCCGGCAAGCGCAACCGCCTCCTCCGCGTTGAGTGGCGCGAGGTCAAGCGTCACCAGGGGGCAATCCGGAAGCGAGGCCCGCCACACAGCGTCCAGCGGATCGCCATCCGAGCGCGTGGTTAGCGCCATTACAACAGGCAGCCGACCGACGCCCTGCAAGATTGCGGCGACATAGGAAAGCGTCATCTTGTCGGCCCAATGCAGGTCCTCGATGCATAGCAGTACCGGCGTGACCTGCGACGCTGCAGCGACGAGGCGGTTCAGCACCTTCGCGCGACCACGCTGCCGGGCCACGCTGTCCATCGCTTGATAGATTCCGCGACATGTCTCCGGCAGGGGCAGATCGACAAGATCGTAGAGAAAGGGCCGCTCCTCGTCGGTGCATAGGCCGCGCCCGACCGCCGCTTCCACTTTGTCGCTGCGCGCGTCCGGTCCCGCCGAGGGTGAAACGTCGAGAAGTGATCCGACGATCTCGCGAACAGCGTCGCGACCTTCGGCCATCCCGAAGTCGAGGACCAGCCCGGTGTGGCATGCGAAGCCATCCGTACGCGCCATCCGGCACAGTTCGGCAACGAGACGCGACTTGCCGATGCCCGGCTCGCCACGCACGAGCACCGCATGCCCCCGGCGCGTTGCCATGCAATTTTCGAGGAGCGCGGCCAGTTGGGCGCGCTCTGTCACGCGCCCGA
Organism: Betaproteobacteria bacterium; assembly: GCA_025355395.1. Lineage (GTDB taxonomy): Bacteria > Pseudomonadota > Gammaproteobacteria > Burkholderiales > Casimicrobiaceae > CAIWHR01. The sequence goes on along the minus strand of JANXZT010000468.1, from coordinate 3,499 downwards.
CCATCGAGCCCATTGCCGGTGCGTTTGCGCTGCCATCAAGGCCCGCGAGCCGCCACGCCGCGACCGGGCGGTCGATGCCTTTGATCGCGACCTCCCCGAGCGCGATGCAGCGCGCGAGCGGGGACACCGCCTCGTGGACCGCGTCGTCGATCGCGATCTCACCCGGGCCGGCAATGCCGACGAGCCGCGCCGCAAGGTTCACCGATGGGCCAATGACCGTGTACGCGCGGTGCTGCTCACTTCCAACGTCGGAGGCGATCACCTCGCCTGACGCAATGCCGATGTGGACCTGCAGCGGGCGGTCCGACTCAACCGTGATTTCGCGCACCGCGCGCGCAATCGCGTCGGCAGCGCGCACGGCGCGCATCGGTTCATCCCCGTGCGCGAGCGGCGCTCCGAATATGGCCATCACCGCATCGCCGATATGCTTGTCGACGTGACCGCCGAAGCGCTGGACAATGCCGTCGACGACGGCAAAAAAGCTCTCGAGCAACCGGTGCACGTCCTCCGGATCGAGACGTTGCGACAGTTGGGTGTATCCGCAGACGTCGACGAAGAGCACCGTCACGGGCCGGCGCTCGGCGTCCACAGCATCCCGGGCCCTCGCCGGCGACGGTGCCGCGAGGGGCGTCCCGCAACCGCCGCAGAATTTCTCGCCGACCTCATTGGCGAAGCCACAAGCGACGCAGGCCAATGGCAGCAGCGCACCGCATTCGGCGCAGAACCGGCGTGCGGCTCGATTGCCCGCACCACAATTCGCGCATCGCAGCCCGCCGTTTGCACCCATTGCCGTGTCCCGCGCCATTCGCGTCTGCTGCAACGTCTCACACCGCCGTGCACTTCGATCGAAATGGCGACGGAAACGTCACCTTAGCATGACGCGCGACGCGCTGACGGTGAGGTCGGGGCCACGGGTATCGGTCAGATCACGTTGTCGCGGGCGGCATTTTTGCCGCGTGATCTACGTTGGTGGCAGCTGTTCGCGGAGGACGTTCCAGGGAAGTGCAATAACCGGAAGTAAAGACAGCCCGAAATTCCCGGGAGGCATTCCAGGAGGTACACTGAACTTTTCATTTCACCAGGAGGCGTCATGATCCGCGGAATTGCCTTTGCACTGATGGGCCTTTGTGCCGTTGCTGTTGCGCATGCTGAAGACTCCCGCCTTGACGTTGTAATCAAGCGCGGTGCGCTGCGCGTCTGCACACCGGGCGATTACAAGCCGTTCAGCCTTGCCAAATCCGACGGAACCTTCGAAGGCATCGACATCGACCTGGTGCAGTCGATGGCCAAATCGCTTGGCGTCGAGGCCAGATTCGTCAAGACGAGCTGGCCGACGCTGATGGACGATTTCATCGAGAAGTGCGACCTGGGCGTCGGTGGCATTTCCGTCTCCCTGGACCGTCAGAAACGGGCGTTCTTTACGAATGCCTACATGGTGAACGGTAAAGCACCGATCACCAAATGCGAGAACGTGGCGAAGTTCCAGACGGTGGCCGACATCGACAAGCCGGGCGTCACCGTCATCGAAAACCCGGGCGGCAGCAACGAGCGGTTTGCGCGCGCGAGCTTCAAGAACGCGAAGATCGTCATATTCAACGACAACACGACAATTTTCGACGAGATCCTGAAGGGCAATGCCGACGTGATGATCTCGGAGTCCGTCGAAACCATCGTCCAGGCCAAGCTTCGGCCCGGCCTTTGCGCGGTAAACCCCGACCGCCCGCTTCAGTATGGGGAAATGGCTTATTTGATCCCGCGTGGCGACGCCACGTTCAAGGCTTGGGTGGACCAGTGGCTGCATTTGGCCAAGGCCACGGGCGATTACGACCGCACGCTGGCAGCCTGGATGAAGTAGGTCACCGTAATTCCGGAATCAGCCATGCCCACCGATCCTGGTACCGAAATCATCGCGCACGCCATTCAGCTTGCCATCGCACCGGTCTTCCTGCTGACCGGCATTGCCGCGTTGCTCGGGGTGATGGCCACCCGGCTCGCCCGCGTGATCGACCGCGCCCGCAGTTTCGAGCAGTCCTGGCCCGGTCTGGATGCGAAGGCGCGCGCCGTGGCACGCGTGGAGATCGCCGATCTGGAACGGCGCCGGCGGGTGTGCAGCTGGTCGATCAACTACTGCACGACGGCGGCGCTGCTCGTCTGCCTGGTGATCGTCACCCTGTTCGTGGACGAATTCTTCGCCACCAACTTGAAGTGGCTCGCCGGCGCGTTGTTCGTGGCCGCGATGGTGGCGCTGATCGGTGGACTCAGCTGCTTCCTGCGCGAAGTCTATCTTGCCACGCACATGATCAGCATCGATCCGGCGCGGTTCGAATGACCACCGATGCCAGCGGCGTCGGTGGTGGCGCGCAGAACGCGCCGTGTCCGAGCCAGCCGAGACCGTCGGGTGCGTGGGGTCGCGGAGCGCATCGGGTGCGGCAAGTAGAACCCGGTTTCCGGTTCCCGGTCTCATCCAGACTGGCATTTTAGTCATAGCATCCCTCTCTCGATCAGCGAAGGAATACCCCAATGGAACGAAAAAAGGCGAGCGATTTTCCGCCGGAAGTTCTCAAGATTTTCGATGGGTATGTTCACGGGGCGATCAGCCGTCGTGATTTCCTGGATCGCGCCGCAAAGTTCGCGGTCGGGGGCTTCACTGCCGCGGCGATGCTGGAAAGCCTCAGGCCCAACTATGCTTTTGCCCAACAAGTCGCCAAGGACGACGGTCGAATCAAGTCCGAATACCTGTCTTATCCCTCGCCGCAGGGATCGGGAACGATGCGAGGCTATTTCGCGCGGCCGGCGCAGGCGGGCAAGTGGCCCGGGGTCGTGGTGATCCACGAAAATCGGGGGCTCAATCCGTATATCGAAGACGTGGCGCGCCGCTTGGCAACGGAAAATTTTGTCGCCTTCGCACCGGACGCCCTCACGCCTGTCGGCGGCTTCTCTGGCGATGACGAGAAGGCTGCGCAACTATTTGCCCAACTTAATACCGTGAAACGCACCGAAGACCTGATGGCCGCTGCCCCCTACTTGAAGTCACGTCCCGAATGCACCGGGAAAATCGGCGCTGTCGGTTTCTGCTTTGGCGGCGATATCGTCAACACGATGGCCGTACGGATGTCGGATCTCGGCGCGGCGGTCCCCTTCTATGGCAGCCAGCCTGGCGCTGCGGATACGGCCAGGATCAAAGCCCCGCTATTAATCCACTATGCGGCGCTCGACGAGCGCATCGACGCCGGTTGGCCCGCTTTCGAGACCGCACTCAAGGCCAATGGCGTCAGATATCAGATGTATATGTACCCGGGGACTAATCACGGCTTCCATAACGACACCACACCTCGGTACGACGCAGCGGCAGCCAAGCTGGCGTGGTCACGTACCATCGCCTTTTTCAAGGAAAATTTGAAAGGCTAAGCAGCAGAATTCTCGTCGAAGTCGGCGGCCATTCCCGGCATCTGTGGTTGTGCTTTGTCCCGTGGTCTAGGAGCCTGTCGGGCTTACTTTC
>JANXZT010000432.1 GCA_025355395.1 Betaproteobacteria bacterium | reverse complement strand
GCTGTCGAACCTGCACCTCGGCGCGCGCGACCCGGCGCGCACGGATTCAGCCAGCGGCTGGGTGATGCTCGGCAAGACGTTCAAGGGCATGACCGATGCCACGCTCGAATGGCAGACGCGCGAGCTTCTGGCGCGCGAGATCGCGCGTGACGATGGCACCGTGCACGTGCGGCCCGAACTCGTGGTCGAAGTGACGTTCAATGACCTGCAGGCAAGCCAGCGCTACCCGGGAGGCCTGGCGCTGCGCTTTGCGCGCATCAAGGGCTACCGTCCCGACAAGAAAATACAAGACGCCGATACCGTCGATACCGTGCGCCGCATCTACGCGTCGCAACATGCGCCGCCGCAGGCGAGCGCATCAAGTGCATCCGGAAAATTATCGGGCGTTTAATCGTGGCTGCCGCGCGGGCGATACAGGTTTGCGCTCATGCCGGCCGCGGTGACTCGGGCGTCTACGCCGCGGCGGAGAGCTCCGGCTTGATCGGGAGACGCCGCTCGAGCGCGCTCACATGGGCGCGGAAGATGCCCAGCTTGCGATCGAGGAAGAAATTGCGCAGCGTGCGGGTGATGGTGCGAAAGGCGAGGTCTTCCCAGGGAATTTCATCCTCGGTGAACAATCGCACCTCCAGGCTTTCCGGACCGGGACCGAAATCGAGGTCGACCAGATGCGCGCGAAACATCATGTACACCTGGTTGATGTACGGAAGGCTGATGACCGTATAGAGCTCACCCATGGCCACCCGCGCACTTGCTTCCTCGAGCGTCTCGCGGGCCGCCCCGGCTTCAATCGTCTCGCCGTTTTCGAGGAACCCCGCCGGCAGCGTCCACAACCCGCGACGCGGCTCGATGGCACGCCGGCACAGCAATACCTGTTCCTCCCATTCGGGCAGGCAGCCGACGACGATCTTGGGATTCTGATAGTGGATATCGCCGCACGCCGGACAAACGTAGCGCGGCAGGCTGTCGCCGGCCGGGATGCGCAAGGCAATAGCTCCCGAGCCGCAGGCGCTGCAGAACTTCATGACCGCAGGAAATGCTCGCGGTAGTACTTGAGCTCCATGATCGACTCCTGCACGTCGGCCAGCGCCTCGTGCTTGCCTTCCTTCGGAATGCCCTTCATGAGCTCGGGCTTCCAGCGACGGCACAGCTCCTTCAGCGTGGAAACGTCGAGATTGCGGTAATGGAAATGATCTTCGAGGCCGGGCATCCAGCGTGCGAGGAAGCGGCGATCCTGGCAGATGGAGTTGCCGCACATGGGCGATGCCTTGGGCGGAACGTGTTCGGCGAGAAATGCCAGCGCCAGCGCTTCCCCCTGTGCCTCGTCAAGGCTCGAGGCCCGCACCCGGTCGATGAGGCCCGAGCGGCTGTGCGTGCTCGTGTTCCATGCATCCATGCCGGCGATCACTTCGTCGCTCTGGCGCACCACCCACACGGGGGCCTCGGCCACCGTCGCCAGGTTCGCGTCGGTGACTACCAGAGCCATCTCGATGATGCGGTCGGTTTCGGGCTTCAGGCCGGTCATTTCCATGTCGATCCAGATAAGGCGGCTGGCGTCTTGCGGCATGTTGAATTCGCGTAGAATCGGACCCATATTCTCGCATATCAGGTGACCGGTTCCTGATAACTGATGCCCCCCTTCACCTTCGTCTTCCTCATTGCTGTCGCGGCGACGCTTGGCATCCGGCTGTGGCTTGCGCGCCGGCAAATCGCTCATGTGGCGGCGCATCGCAGCGAGGTTCCCTCCGAGTTCTCCCAGCGCGTCGAGCTCCCGGCGCACCAGAAGGCCGCCGATTACACTCAGGCGCGCACTCGCCTTGCGATGATCGAGGCGGCGTTCGACATGGCCGTACTGCTGGTGCTGACACTGGGCGGCGGGATCGCCGCGCTGGTGCGCCTGACCGGGGGCCTCAACGTCGGAAAACTCTGGCAGGACCTGGCGCTGATCGTGGTGCTGGCGAGCATTACCGGCCTTGCGAGCCTGCCCTTTGGCTTGTGGCAGACGTTTGTCATCGAAGCGCGCTTCGGCTTCAACCGCACGCGCTTCAAACTCTGGCTCACCGATCTCGTGAAAGGCGTGCTGATCGGTGCCGCGCTGGGATTGCCGTTGGCAGCCGTGGCGCTCATCCTGATGCGCGAGGCCGGAGCGTTCTGGTGGCTTTGGGCATGGGTGGTCTGGGTTGCCTTTCAGGCCCTCATGCTCGCCCTCTATCCCACCGTGATCGCGCCGCTATTCAACACCTTCTCACCGCTGCCGGCGGGTGCGGCCCGCGAGCGGATCGAGGGACTTCTGGCGCGATGTGGCTTTGCCGGTCGCAGTCTCTACGTCATGGATGGATCGAAACGATCCAGTCACGGTAACGCATTCTTCACCGGATTCGGTCGAACCAAGCGCATCGTTTTCTTCGATACGCTTCTCGAGCGGCTCGCCCCGGAGGAGATCGAAGCAGTGCTCGCCCACGAGCTCGGTCACTTTCGCCTGAAGCACGTTCTGAAGCGCATGGTATGGACCGCATTCGGCGCACTTGCATTCCTGGCATTGCTCGCCTGGCTGATGGCCGCGCCCTGGTTCTTCGAGGGCGTCGGGGTGCCGCCGGGTTTGGACCGGCCCGGTGTCGCGCTGGTGCTGTTTGCGATGGTGCTGCCGGTATTCACGTTCCTGTTCGCGCCGATCGGAGCGCTGTATTCGCGCAAGCACGAATTCGAGGCCGACGCGTTCGCTGCCACGCACGCCACGGGCAGTGCGCTGGTGCAGGCGCTGGTCAAGCTCTACCAGGACAACGCCGCCACGCTCACGCCGGATCCATTGCATTCGACGTTTTATGACTCGCATCCGCCGGCTGCGATTCGCATTGCGCGCCTGCAAGCGGTCATCGCAGCGGACCCTGCACCGGCCCTTCGTTGAAGGAGGTGCTCATGATGCCTGCCCGCCTGCTGTGGTGCGTCCTGGCGGCGACCCTCTTGGTGACGATACCCGCAGCCGCCGCCGAGTCGCCGCCCGCGCCCTTTGCCAACGGTGACGCGAACATCGGCAAGACCCTCGCCGAGCGCGACTGTGTGGCATGCCATGCACGCCAGATGGCGGGCGACGCCGAAAAGATGTACCTGCGCTCCAATCGGCGGGTGAACACCCCGCAACAACTGCTCGCCCAGGTGCGTTACTGCAACTCCGAGCTCGGAACGAATTACTTCCCGGACGAAGAAGAGCACATCGCGGCCTATCTCAACGCCCGGTACTACAAGGTAGCGCCATGAGCAGTCCTGGCCACCGCAAGAGCGATGCGATGACAGCCCTTGCCGCAACGCCCTGTCGGCCCGGGTTGCCTGCGCTCAACGACGGCGAACTTGCCGCGCGTCTGGCCACCCTCGACGGGTGGGAGCGGCGCGGCGTTGCACTCGAGAAAACTTTCCAGTTCGCGCAGTACATGGAAACCATCGGGTTCGTGAATGCGCTGGCGTGGATCGCGCAACGCCAGGATCATCACCCGGACATCGTGGTCGGCTACCATCGTTGCACCGTGGCCTGGACCACGCACGATGCCGGCGGCGTCACCCTCAACGACTGCGTTGCGGCAGCGCGGACGGAAGCGCTCCTGACATGAGCGCGGGTCGCATCCGTCGCAACGGGAGAGCACCGCAAGAACCCGCGACCGTTGCGCCACCGAACACCGCTAAAGGCTTGGTGCTCGCGAGCTACCGGCGGCATTTCGCGGTATTGCTCGATGACGGCAAGATCGTGAATTGCGTGTTGCGCGGAAGGTCGCTCACCCTCGCGTGCGGCGATCGAGTACGCGTGGCGCTCGCGGCCGAGGGCGGCGCCGTCGAAGCGGTGGACCCGCGTAGCACCCTCTTCTACCGCTCGGACGGCTTCAACGAAAAGCTGATCGCCGCCAACGTGACGCAGGTGATCGGCGTGGTTGCGCCGGATCTTTCCATCGACGAGGAGCTCCTCACGCGCTGGATCGTCGGCGCCGAGACGCAGCATTGCCGGTTCGTGCTGGTGGCCAACAAGTCCGACCTGCCGGGATTCGATCGCCTGCTGCAGCGCGTCGCCCCGTTCGCGGCGATGGGTTACACCGTGCTTACCCTGTCGGCGGTGGAGAGTGTGGAGCGCCTGCTGCCCATTGTCGCCGGCCAATGCAGTGTGTTGATCGGGCAATCGGGCATGGGCAAGTCCACCATCCTGAATGCCCTTGCGCCCGGCGCGGTGGCCAAGACCGCAGAGGTATCGCAGGCGCTTGGCACCGGCCGACACACCACCACCCATGCCACGCTTTACCCGCTGCCGCAGTCGTTGGGTGGCGGCTTCATCGTGGATTCCCCCGGCATGAAGGCGTTCGGTCTCGCGCATGTACCCCCGGACACCATTGCCGACGCTTTTGCGGAGTTCCGTCCGCGGCTCGGCGACTGTCGCTTTCGCGATTGCCAGCATGATCGCGAGCCGGGTTGTGCCCTGGTCGAGGCCGTCGAGCGCGGTGAGGC
>JANXZT010000410.1 GCA_025355395.1 Betaproteobacteria bacterium | reverse complement strand
TCGCAGCGGACGCCGCGGGATGAAGGAGCCGCTCTTGCGGAGGACGGTTTTCGCCCTTGATGTCGCAATCCTTCAGACGACCTTCGCCATCCTTGTAAAGAAGCGACTTTCCATCGCGGCAGACATCGTTGGCGAATCGCGGCGTCACTCGAAATCCACCGTTCACAAAAGCGGCCGCTGTGGCCATCGACAGCGGATTGACCTCCGATGCGCCGATCGCAGTTGTCGGGTACGGCTGAAGGATGTGCTTCGCGTCCCTGGGCATACCCAAGCGATACGTGAGATCGATCACATTTTTGATCCCGGCCCGCGCTCCAGCGCGCATCGCGGCAGTGTTGCGCGACTCCCCCAAAGCAATTCGGCAACTAATGTCTCCTCGGTACTCCGGCTCCGACCGCGAGTGAAAATTCTCGATCTTCTTGGCGCCCCGCCCGCGACCAAGCGACACATAGATCGGTGCATCGAGCACGGTACAGCGCTGGAGTATCTCGGCCGAGATCGCTTCGACCGTTTCCGGCGGTGACTTCGCGGCGAGCACCTCGTTGGTGAGCCGCTCGACCAGCCCCCCATAGGTGAAGATCTTGAACGTCGACCCCGGCTGCCGCCAGCCGCTTGCGATCACGTCGTACTTCAGTTCCCGGAAGTTGACATTTCCCACCTCGGCGAGCACGTCTCCCGTGAAATCGACTGCGAACGCTCCAGCGCGCAGTTGGCCATTGTCGGGATCGTTCGGGTGACGCGCCAGATAGGTGTGGAGCGTCAGATCGACCGCCTTGGCGAGGACATCCTGGAGGCCGTCATCACGCGTGATCGAGATCGTGAGCCCTCCTTTATTGATCGGAAAGCGATCCTTGTAGAGTATTCGCACCCGCTCGAGGAAGTAGCCATGCGTGCCACAGCCTATGCCGGCCGAAACTATTTCCTTACGGAGCGACCTCTCAACAAGATCAGAAGCGCGTGCGTACTCCACATCGGTGATTACTCCCTGATCGAGCATCAGCCCCAGCACCCGCGTGGTGCCGCGTGCGGCTTCTGCCCAATTCGCATCGCGAATTGCTTCGCGCGCTTTAAGCAGCGGATCCGGCGCAAACGAACGATCAGGAAGTGCCGGCTTGTTGATGAGAGCCACGATGAAAGCCGCTTGATGGAGGGCGAGATCCTTCGCGGGTTTGCCGAAATACGCACGGCTGGCCGCTTCGATACCGTATTGTCCACGACCGAAATACGGCATGTTGACGTATTTGAGTAGCAACTGTTGCCTCGAAAACTCACGCTCAATCCGAAGCGCCATGATGATGTCACCGATTTTTTCTGTCTCAGTCGACGGACGACCGGTGCCATCGCGAAGATGCTTGGCGATCTGCATCGTCAGCGTGGATGCACCTGAGCGGCTCTCCTGGAGGATCCGCTTGGCCAGCGCGCGCACAATCGCACCCTTATCGATTCCCTCATGCGTGAAAAAGTTCTTGTCTTCCGATGCGAGGATCGCGTTGGCGAAGAATGGCGGGATCTCAGCGGGGTCGTTTATGAGGATGCGCTGTTCGGGCGACGAAATGCAGGCGACCGGCTTTTGATCCTCGGAAACCATCACTGATTGCTCGGCAAAGTAGGCCGGGTCATGCAGCCGTGAAATCGTGTTTTTGTCGATGCCCAGATGGGCGTCGATCTGTCCGGAATATCGAGAATCAATCATCTCGACGATGAATTCAAACCCGACATAGCCCAATACGGCCAACGCCACGAGCACACCCAGGACCAGGAAAAAACGGCGGATGACCCTGCCCAAAAGGCGCAAGAGCGCCCACGGCAGCGTCAAAACGACGAGCTTGAGGTTTCCGCGATCGAACTTTTCCATCAGCCCTTTTTCCTCGGTAGAAGCGGACTAAGACACCGCTCCTTTGAAACGCTACGTCAGAAGCACACGTTATACCAACGGGACCGCCGTAGCGGTTTTCAGCGAGTGCGTGCTTTTCGGAAGCACGACTAACCGTCGCGGGGCGTTATACGACGGTCGCTGACCCGCCAAGAGCAACCGCTCGTTGGCGGCGCTCAATTCCCGCCGTAGGCGTACGATGGCTGGACTTCCTCTTCGTCGACGAGGTGATTCAGTGATCACGCGCCGCCGTGTTCTACTGGCAGGTGGCATCGGCCTGCTCGTCACGCACCGGCTCAGCCGCGGACAGCCTGCCGCGACGATCCGCCGTGTCGGGATGCTGTCCGTCTCATCGGAAGCCACTGCCGCCCACGTGTTCGCGGCCTTCAAGCAAGGGATGCACGATCTCGGCTGGCTGGAGGGGAGGAACGTCGAGTATCGATTCGTGTCCGCCGATGGCGACGTTGGCCGATTGGACGCCGTGGCAAGCGAACTGATCGGGCAGAAAGTCGAGGTAATCGTGGTCGGGAACCCGCAAGGCGCCCGCGCGGCGCAGCGGGCGACAAAGACGATACCCATCGTCATGGCGGGTGTCGCGAACGCCGCGGGCGCCGGGTTTGTCGCAAGTCTGGCTAAGCCGGGCGGCAACATCACCGGCATCACCGGCCAGCAAGAAGAGGTGCTGGGCAAGCTGATCGGGATCCTGCACGAGGTCACGCCGGGCGCCCGGCGCATTGCTATCCTGTTGAACGAAAGCAATCCGTCACACGCCGTGTTCTGGGCTGGCGCCCAGAGCGCTTGCGCCGCGTT
>JANXZT010000406.1 GCA_025355395.1 Betaproteobacteria bacterium | reverse complement strand
GCCTGCTGCTGGCCCTCTTCGCGCTGCAACTCCTGCCGGTCAGCTACGCGGGCCTTGGGCTCATCGTGCTCGGCCTGGGATTCATGATCGCCGAAGTATTCCTGCCGGCATTCGGGTCGCTCGGTATCGGCGGCGTCATTGCCTTCGTCGTGGGCGCGCTGATGCTTATCGATACCGACATTCCCGGATTCGGCGTCCCGATTTCGTTCGTTGTGACTCTGGCGGTGGTGACGGCCGCTTTCATTTTTGCGGTGTCTGCGGCAGCGCTCAAGTCCCGGCGTCGGCCCGTCGTAAGTGGCAGCGAGCAAATGATCGGCAGTGTGGGTGTCGTGCTCGACGACGCCGGAAGTGACGGCTGGGCCCGCGTGCGAAGCGAGCAGTGGCGCGTCCGCAGTGCAGTGCCGCTGCGACGCGGACAAGAGGTCAAGGTTCTCGCGATGGACGGCCTGGTGCTCGTGGTCGCCCCGCTCAATGAAGGAGGCTAGCAATGGTCGCTCTGATCGAGTTCGGTATCGTGCTGTTGGTCATCGCCGTCGTGTTCGCCACATCGGTCCGGGTGCTGCGCGAATACGAGCGCGCGGTCGTGTTCATGCTCGGCCGTTTCTGGAAGGTCAAGGGGCCCGGTCTTTTTATCATCATCCCGGTCGTGCAGCAGATGGTGCGGGTCGACCTCCGCACTGTGGTGCTCGACGTGCCGCCGCAAGACGTCATCACCCGCGATAACGTCTCGGTCAAGGTGAATGCCATCATTTACTTCCGCGTCGTCGATCCCGAAAAGTCGGTGATCCAGGTCGTGCGGTTTCTCGAAGCCACGAGCCAGCTCGCGCAGACGACGCTTCGCTCGGTACTGGGCAAGCACGAGCTCGACCAGTTGCTGGCGGACCGGGAGAAGCTGAACATCGACATCCAGAAGGTGCTCGACGAGCAAACCGATGCTTGGGGAATCAAGGTTTCCACCGTCGAAATCAAGCAAGTCGATTTGAACGAGTCGATGGTGCGCGCGATCGCCCGCCAAGCCGAGGCCGAGCGCGAGCGCCGCGCCAAGATCATCCATGCGGAAGGCGAGTTGCAGGCCTCCGAAAAACTGCTGCAGGCGGCCCAGATGCTGGCCCAGGCGCCGCAGGCGATGCAGTTGCGCTACCTGCAGACGCTCGGCAACATTGCCGGTGATCGGAGCACGGTCATCGTGTTTCCCGTGCCGATCGAGATCCTCGGCGCACTGGGTGTTCCGCGGCCGGCGACACCAGGCTAGTCGGTTGGGGAAAAGTAGGGTCAGAGACGACTTTCGCGCACCATGGGTGTTCATTGACGCGTTCACGCGAAAGTCGTCTCTGACCCTACTTTTCTCACCGGTCGGTGACGATCGGCTGGGCAATGATCCACAGGCTGACCATGGTGTAGCCGATCATCAGAACCAGCAGCGGGTATTGGCTCGCCATTGCCATGCGCCGGTCGCGAAAAACGCGTAGCGCCATTACATGCGCAAGATACACCGCAGCGATGTGTCCGGCGACGATGGCACCGACCGACGTATACCAGACGACGCGCGCATCGATGATGGCGATTCGCACAAAATAACGTTTGGTGCCGAAGAGATCCCACCCGAAGCCGAAAGGGTCGGAGGCCAGTGGGATCAGGTATTGCCCCGCCATCAACAGGAACGACAGGTAATGGGCGATGTGATAGGCGATGGCGATCGGCAATAACGTGAGTATGAAAAAACGCGCGAGGATCAAGGGGGCGTAGTGAGATTCGGCGAAGGCATGCGCTCTGGCATGCACCGCCGCCGCCTTTGCCATGGCATAGCTGAACGCCAGATAAATGCCGAAAAAGGCGCCCGCGAACGCCAACAGCGACGCGGTGTAGACGAGCTCGCGCGAGCCACCCGCGCCACCCGCGCCATCGGTGAGCGGAAACCACTGATTCACCACTTCAAGAAAGCTCGCCCACGCCGGGGTCTCGACGAATCCGTCGAACGTTACGCTTGCGAGCATCAGTACCACCAGTGCCAGGAGCGATACATGTGCCGGCTCCTCGGTAAGAAGTCCGGCCGCATAGGGGCGAAGATTCCATTCCCACGGGTCAGGCGAGGCGGGTTCCGACGGCGCGTAGGGATGCGCACGCGCGGAAGTGTTGCTACCGGTTCGCGCAATCCAGGTTTCGGCGACGCGCGTGCCGCCCACGCGGACCTCTGTGGGAGCAAAGCGCGCGAGCAATCCGTAAACCATCGAGAACGCTTCCCCATTCGTGAGCCAGGATTCGCGCCCGAATAGCGCCATTGCGATGAGGGTCAGGGCGGTATAGGCGAGCAGGGCACTTGCAATATAGAGCGGCGAATCCGAGTGCGTCCACACCAGCTCGCCCCACTCGAAAACGAGCAGTGTCACGACGGCTGGCCAGGCGGCGAGCCACGCGGGGTACCGCAGAGGAGGAGAAGCATCGCGAGCGCGGTGACGAAAGAGCCACCGGAGGCCGACAAAGATCGAGTCGATTGGATTCACCAGCGCCCACAAGTTTCCGATCAGTGCACAGACGTACGGCATGCCCACCCACCAGATCGCCCACACCATGATCGGCGCCACGTTCTTGAACGGGTTCTGGGCCCCAATGAAGCCGGCAATCAACACCAGAACATAAAGCATCAGCGCCACGGCTCGTGCCGCCGTGCGCACGTAGCGATGCGTAAGCAGCCGTGGAAGCGCGAACCGCAGGAGATTCAGACGCAGATGCGACTGCGCGGGTCGTTGTGCCCGGACGAAGATCGCCGATAGCAGGAAGGACACCGCCACCGCGGCCGCGGCACCGGTCAGATAAAGCCAGAGCGGCACCGGCAAGTCGTAACGTTGCCCGAATCCGTGGGACCGGGCGTCGGCCGCCGCCACTGCCGTCGCCACGGCCGCAGTCATTGCCAACGCGCGGCGACACACCCCGCGGCGACACACCCCGCGGCGCCGGTTGCATTGCGCTCGCACCGGGCGACTCGTCAACGGGGGTGCACTTCCAGGTACAAGAGCACCTTTTCCCGATGCGCGCCAGCCAGATCACGGGACGGACCAAAGAGGTGCGCCGCGAGTGGGAAGCGTCCGGTCGACGTTGCCTGAAAGCGGATGCGTGCCGGCCGTTCGGGGGAAATCGTGGTCTCTATGTCGTAACCATGCAGATGCAATGTCATGGGCTCGTCCGAGACAAGTCTTAACTGCACCTGCTCACCTTGCACCACGCGCAGTGTGGTTGCACCTCCCACCAAGACGCGCTGGCGGATGCTCAACTCGAAGCTGCGTGTGGGTGCACTCTCGACTTGCGCGCCGGCGGCGAGCGCAACAATCGGCGTCGTGGTGGAGAGGATCGCCAGCCACCACAGGCCACCCGCGGTGATACCGGCGGCGAGGGCGACGGTCAGCGAGGCTCGCGGGCGCATGGCAACTCGGTCATCGACGGGAGGGCACGATTGGCAGCCCGCCTGCCGCGCACTCCGCGGGCAGCGTCAGTTGAGTCTACCCGCTTTGCCCGGCGCCGATCGACTGCGCGCCGAGCGTGGCAGAGGTTCCGCGCTTGCGCCGCCGTTGCGCCGGGCAGAGAATACCTGTTCGCCCTGCGCAGGGCAGCGGCGTCGTCCCCATCGGAACCCACTGCCTCACGTGCCGAGCGGCCGAGTCACCGGACACTTAATTTCATCCCACGGCAAGGAGATCATCGTGAATCGTCGTCGATCGCTGATTGTAGCCAGTGCAGCGCTGGGTATCGCTTTGCTTTCCTCGAACGCGGGGGCCGAAATTCTGGCGATGATGAACTACGAGACCAAGTCGCCGGACTCACTGAAATCACTCAAGTCGCCGGTCACGCCTGGTGCGCGCAAGGAAGGCATCGCCATCGTTGATGTCGATCCCAAATCGGCGAACTACGGAAAGATCGTGCAAGACATGCCGCTACCTGCGGATCAGGTGGCGCACCACATCTTCTACAACAAGGATTCGACCAAGGCCTATGTGACATCGCTCGGCAAGAGCGAGATGCATGTCATCGACATGAACGCGAAACCCTATGCGTTGAAAAAGGTCGACGTTCCCGGTTGTGCGGTCGGCGAGGACATGGTCTTTTCCGGGGACCGGAAGAGCTGGTTTCTGACCTGCATGGGCTCGCAGGCGATGATCATTGGCGATGCCGGCACGGATCAGCCGATGAAGACCGTGAAGCTGCCCAAGCCCTACCCACACGGCATTACCATTCATGACGGCATCGATCGCGTGCTGTTGACCAGCACCGTCCGTGCGTCGGATCTCGGTGACGCCGGCGAGACGATCACCGCGGTGAAAGCGAGTACTGGTGAGGTGACCGGGACCTACAAAGTCTCGACCAAGGCATCCCCCGGAGGAGAAGCCCCGGTCGAGGTGGTGTTCGTGCCCGGATCGAATCCTCCGCAGGCTTATGTCACCAACATGTACGCCGGAACGTTGTCCAGCGCCACGTGGGATCCGGCCAAGAGCGACTTTGTGGTCGAGCAGGTATACGATTTCGGCACTCACAAGGCCGGCGTCCCGCTCGAAATGTATTTCAACACGAACGCAGACCGCTTTTACGTGACTACGGCGAAGCCGGGCGAGTTGCACATCTTCGCTCTCACGAAGGGCACCGCCACACCCAAGCTGCTCAAATCACTGCCGGCCGGGGAAGGCGCGCACCATGTTGCGTTCACCAAGGATGGCCAATACGCCTACGTGCAAAATGCGCTACTGAATCTTCCGGGAATGAGCGATGGTTCCATCACCGTCATCGACTTGCAGAAGCAGGAAGTCATCGGCAACATCGATACGCTCAAGAACCAGGGCTTGAATCCGAATAGCATCGTGCTGTTGCCGCAATGGAATGACCCGGCGGGGCACTGATTCCGGAAGAAGTCGGGTCAGAGACGACTTCTGGTGCTATCCACGCGCCCGTCGGCCTAAGAAGTCGGGTCAGAGACGACTTCTGGTGCTATCCACGCGCCCGTCGGCCCAAGGGTGCACGTTCGGAGCGCCGCTGCGTTAGCGCGCGTACCTTCTCACAAAACGTCGGCCCACCCAGCGCCCATTCGAACTGAGTTGCGTCGCGGATGGACGCGATCGTGACTTCGTCGATGGGAGCCCTGAATAGGCTCCGATACGCGGCCGTCCGAGCATCGCGGGACCCGGCGAGAGCCTCATAAACCGGGTGCGCCGCGAGCAGCGGGCAATAAATTCCGGTGGCATTGGCGCGAAAGCTGGACCACTGGTAGTGCTCAGGCCGGGCAACCATGGAGGCGCGCACCGGGTTTAGCTCGATATAGCGCATGCACGCCAGCAGGTAATGATCTGAATCCACTGCGGTGGCCTTGTAGCGGCCCTCCCACAGCGTTCCGGTGCGACCGTAGAGGAAATTGAAGCGCCCGACGTAGCGCCGACCGACGCTCTGCATCATGCGCGGTATTGCGGTAGGGGTTGGCGGCGAAAGGAGCAGATGTACATGATTCGTCATCAGCACGTACGCGTGTATCGATACGCCGTGGGTCCTCACGGCGTCGAGAAGACAATTCAGGTAGAACGGGTAGTCTTCCGCCCGCGCAAAGACCGGCGCCCGATCGTTGCCGCGCTGGACGACATGAAGCACGGCGCCGGGATAGAAGAACCGCGGTTGGCGTGGCATACGGCCACTGTGCCAGCGAGCGGGCGGCCGCGCCATCATCCGAAAGTCGTCTCTGACCCTATTTCCCGGCAACCAGAGTCTTGCGGCAGTTGTCACACATTTCGGTAATCATCAACAGTTGGCGCTCGACGATACCGCGGGTCATGCACGACAACAACATCAAGCATTCATCATGGCCCGCGGTCGCCCTGCTGTGGCTCGCCGGGAACGGATTGCGGCTCACCATTCTCGCGGTCCCGCCCGTCATCGCACTGATTCGCGACGACTTCGGCTTGAGCGCCACCGAGGTCGGTCTTCTAAGCAGCATCCCACCGGCGTTGTTTGCCATTGCGGCACTGGCGGGTTCGCTGCTCGTCGCGCGTCTTGGCGTAAAGACCGCATTGGTCGGCGGTCTGCTGTTGGTGGCGGTCGGCTCGTCGCTGCGCGGCCTCAGCGTGAATTACGCGGTACTGTTGGCAACGACGATTCTCATGTCGGCAGGCGTTGCAATCATGCAACCGATCATGCCGACTACGGTTCACCAATGGCTGCCAAGTCGAATCGGCCTCGGCACGGCGGTCTACACCAATGGTCTCCTGGTCGGCGAGATCCTCGCGGTCTTGCTGACGATACCCGTCGTGCTGCCGCTGGTTCACGGCGACTGGCGCCAGTCACTGGTCGTGTGGTCGGTGCCGATCGTGATTATCGCCATCGCCGTGTACTTCTTTGCGCCGAGAGCCCAGACCGGGCATGGCTCGCCGGTTGGGGCACCACGGAAATGGCTTCCGGATTGGCACATTGGCCTCGTCTGGCGGTTGGGCGCTCTGTTCTGCTGCGTCAACGCGATCTACTTCAGCGCCAACGCGTTCATCCCGATCTACCTGACCAGCGCAGGTCGTCCCGATTTGATCAGCGGGGCACTGCTTGCGTTGAACCTCGGCCAGCTGCCGGCCTCACTGCTGCTCCTGGTGACTGCCGGGAGATTGGAGCGGCGCGCATGGCCCTATATCGCGTCGGGGCTGCTGTCGCTGTTGAGCCTTGGGGGGCTAGTCTGGATGGTGGGGCCGGCCACAATCATCTGGGCCGCGTTACTCGGATTCTCGGACGCCGCTGCGC
>JANXZT010000492.1 GCA_025355395.1 Betaproteobacteria bacterium | reverse complement strand
CACTTCTAATACGCGCACAAAGGCATTTTCGAAGAGAACTCTGTGGCTATTCGGCGCGACCTGTACAGCGTCATAACCCTCTGGAAAATCGGATTTGTTTTGAGCGTGCGCCTTTATTTGCCACCCGCCGATGGCGATCAGGCTAGCCACCGCGGGCAACAAATACTTTCGTGGGGGAAGACTTAACTTTTCCATGATGGGTTCTTTATGGGAATGTCGACGGTTCATCCGCGAACGACCGCTCAACGGCAATCAGTTCAAAATTGGGAAAGTCATATTGAATAAGTTAGGCCTCCGCGACCGCGGCAATCGACACCTTAAGGCCAGGTGCTTTTACCGGCATCTTCGCTCCTTGTCGTGCTGGTGGATTGGAAGGAAACCATTTCAACCACTCTTCATTCATGCCCGAAAAGTCTTGCTCATCCGCCAGCACGACCGTGACGCTCACCACTTTCTCTAATGAGCTCCCAGCGGCCTCCAAAATGGCCTGGATGTTCTTCAGGCACTGCCGCGTCTGCTCCTGAATCGTGGCTCCGACCACAATTCCCGTCCGCGGATCATGTGGCGCAGTGCCAGACAAGAAGATTAACCCCGCGGCTCTAACCGCCTGACTGTAACTAGGCGGCGGCTGTGCGGCGTTAGTTGTAGAAATAATGTCTCGAGCCATACGGTCGCCTCTCTATCGAGCGAGGTTTTGGGCTGAATTCTGTGGCGGCCATCAATACCCATCCACAATCATGTAACTCTCGCCCGCCTTGCCGAAAGTGCCCATGCCGATGTTGACCTTAACGCATTTGCGTTGGTCTTTACCGCACACATTGAATTTGATCTTCCCGCCCTTGGCGGCGAGCTCGTCCACCGTCGCCTGTAGAGTCGGTATTTGCGCCTCGAGCGCGGCCTTTTGATTTTGGAGCTCGCCGAGCTCATTACGCTGCCAAGCAACAGCAATCCAAACGCCAAGCACCAACGCCGCACACCCCGCGGCGATGAGCGCAAGGTACTGCCAGGTGACCCAGGCCGTCGCGCGACGCAAGGTCGATTGCACCTGAGCGACACTCACTGTCGCCTGCTTTAATTCCGCGATCGTGGGACCGGCGGCTTCAGTGATCAGGAGTCCGGCGTGCTCGAGCGCCTGGGCGGCGCCCGCGCTCGCACCTGCGGCCGCGGCCTTCTGCACTTCACCGATCAACCCCGCAATCGCCTGCCGGGTCGCCTCGAGCGCCGCCGCGGCGATGCTCAAATTCTTTTGCTGCTGCTCGACGGTCTCGAGGAGCCCGTAGATTTTCCGCTCAGTGTCCATTTAGAGCTCCAGGCCGTGATCTCGATCCTTAACTTCGCGATGAAACGTTAATCATCATCCCCAAGCCCGCGACCACGTCCACGGCCCCGATGCCGTTTTTGTTCCTGGGCTTTTTCTTTCGCCACCCGCTCGAGCTCCTGCTGGCGAGCAAGCTCTGCCGCTTTCTGTTGAGAATAACGCTCGCGCCCTTCGGCGAGCGCCTGGGCGCGCGTCCTTTCTTCCGCCTGGTGCCGCTCGTACTCGCCACGAAATCCTGCCTTGCCGGCTTGGATTTCTTCGGGCGACAGAGCCGCCCCCCGGAACCGCTCGCGGACCCAGTCGCGGACCCGCTCGAAGGACTGCACCAATCGATCCTGTAACGCACGAGCTTGGGTTAAGAGTCGCGTGAAGAGCGGCAACTGCTGAGGCTTCGCTCCCTCGAGCGCCGCCTCCCGCCGCTCGACCCGCCGCGCCGCCGCCGCCCTCGTTCGCTCGAGCTGCTCGCGCCGATCGGCCTCGACCCGCCGCTCGAGCTCCGCCCGATCTTCCCGCGGTACCTCCGCCGCCAGCGGCGCAAGCTCGCGCCGCTCCCGGGCTGCCACCCGCTCGGCGACTTGGAACCCGCGCTCGAGCTCGTGCGCCTCTTGAAGCACCGCCTGGCGCCGCTCTTCCCGCGCCGCCATCTGCTCGCGCTGCCGCTCCCCAACCTCCGAGACCTCACCCCGCGCCTCGATCCCACTCACCGCCGGCCCCCGGTGGACCTCCGGCTCCCGACTAATCCCCTGGGCGGCAAGACTTCGATGATCCACCCGCGCCAACACCCCCGCGTGCTCGAGCGCCAAGTTCTGCACCTTCGCCCAGCGCTCACGGATTCCCTCGTACGCGAGTGCCGCCTCCGCCTTGTCGGCCCCGTAGCTGAACTTGCGCGCCCCGCCGCGCTCGGGGTTCTTCGCGTTGTAGCGCTTGAAGAACTGCTCCAGCCCCCGCTCGATGCCGTCCTGCTGACGATCCGAGAACATCAAATGCACGTGCGGCTGCTCGTTCCCATCGCGCGCGGTGCAATTGTGAATGGCCCACTGATACGGCCGAGTGGTCCCGAGCTCTTGGCTTACAAACCGCTCGACCAGTGCCACCCGCGCCTTAGGCTCGAGCTCGCGCGGCAGCGCGAGCTCGTACTCCCGGTACGTGTTGCCATTGGCGCGCTCATATTCATCGGATGCGCGCCAGAATTCCGCGGTATCCGCGCGCGCCCAGGCCGGCATGTTGCCCTGGCCGCGCGCCTCGACCTCGCCGTAGCGCTCCTCGCTAAACCGCCCCTCGCGGCCGATGTACTGCGCATGCTCGAGCGCCGCGCCCTTCGCTCCCGTGCTGATGTTGATGTGATACGAGGCCATCGCTACGCGAGGCCTCGAAGCACGCTCGAATCCTGCGCGAAATGAAGACCGGTGAGCCACGCCGGACCGAATCGCGCATCTGCTCTTACTCCGGAGCAGAACGAGAGCAGCTCAGCAAGGGCTGATCGAGTCGCGACTCTGCCTCCGATTCTTCCTTCTTCTCCCGCACCGTTTCGCGGCTTTGCGCGAAACATAAGGTGCGCCTCTCCAATGTCGAGTGAAAAACCGTGCTGCATACGTCCAGCCTACTCCTCTCCTCTTCGTGCTTCAATTGTCTAGAGCTATGCTAGGATCAGAAAATCAACGGTCGCACGGTACGGAACGCCATGGCCACTCGCGCGGAAATACAAGCCAAACTCGCCGCCATCGATCAACGCAAGGCCGATGCCCTCAAATCCCTGCAAACAAAGCGCGCCAAGTTAAAGGCCCAACTCGCTCAGCTCGATCGCCCCAGCAAATCCCAGCGCCGCCTCGACGCCCGCCGCAAGATCCTCCTGGGCGCTTTCGTCCTGGAGCAACTGGAACACGCCGGATCCTCGCCCCAGGCGCTGACCTTTGAGGGCAAACGCTTCTTCGATTGGCTGGTCCGCCCCAATGATCGTGCCGTGTTCGAAGTGACCCCCGACGCATCAGCTCCAGCCACCACACCGGCCGGACCGCGCATTGCCCCCATCGACACCCCGCTCAATGTGCCCTTCGCCGACAAGGATCGCGCCAAGGCCTTGGGCGCCCATTGGCACCCCGACCAGAAACACTGGGTCGTCCCCGCCGGCCTCGATCTCGCGCCGTTCCAAGCTTGGCTCAAGTGACGCCCCGCACAACGCCGTGGCTGCCGCCGATAGCGAGTAAGCTACCCCTTGAGGAACAATCCAGGCCAAGGTCGGCGGTACCCCATGAACTCCCATCCTCGCTCTACCCGCTCTGCCACGATCACGATCGCGGTCTTAGGATCTCTCGGGGTTCTGCTCATGAGCGTCGCGGGATTGATCGTCGGTCTGCAGTTCCAGTCGCAGCGCTTTCAGTACGTCTCCCCGTGGCACTCGCTGACGTTTATCGTGAGCCTGACCACCAGCCTGCAATACGCGCAGATCCTCGGCTGGATGGCCATCACCGGGTTGCTCATCGCCTGGGGTGTCAACGCCTCGACGGTCACCCGCGTACGCGCAGCGGCCGCGATCGCCGCCGGCGCCCTCGTCCCGGTCGGGTTAGTGGTGTTCGCGCATCAGCTGAATCGGATCTGGCCAGACACTACCGGGCCGACTGAAGTACCGGCCCTGACCGCCCTGCTCGCGCTCTATTCGCTCGGGGTCCCGTGGACTCTCGGCCGCCTGATCCAGCGTTGGGTTCCGGCTTACCGACCCACCGTCGACAGGCCGATGACGATCAGCCAATAACAGCCGGCCACGCGAGGCGACGCAAAGGGCCAATAGGCGGGGTTCATCACCGTACCCCGGACCGCCGCATAAAACGCCAGGCGGGCGAGCCACGCCATCCCGGGCAGCATCACCACGTCCTGCACTCGTAGGGTCTGCACGCCGTTCTTCCACGCAACGTACGTCATACCGAGAATGGCGACGGAGTCGGCCAGGAAAATCAATGCCGCGAGCACCCGAAACGGGGGCCGCACGGTAGGCCGAGGGGTGGCAGGGACAACCAGGGTGTTCATGGCTCGATAGTACTACCAGCGCTCGGCCTGCAGGGACTGCCCAAAGCCAAGAGGTTGGAGCCCACCACCTCACCACAGGACGCCCTACGATGCCCCAGGACCGGCTGTCTCGCGGCATAGACACCACAAGCCCAGCCACCTCTAAACACCGCTCTAGGGTCCTCTGCGGTGGCCTGAAGGCCCATCGCAATGCCACGGAGGAAAAACGACCTCTCCGGTCTTTCGTCTTTTCTCTCGCCAAACCGGATTTATTCTGGTCCGAATCCGAGGTTCTACCAGCCCATTGGGCTGGATTAAATCTATGCGCGCAGAGCGCGCTCCTTTTGGGGGTATGCCGGGTGGGTTGGGGATCGCGTCCGCGATCGAGCCGGCAGGGGGCGTAAGCCCCCTAAGAGGCGGTGCTGGGAGTTGGCTGATGCTGAGTTATCGACAGGGTGCGCCCCTTAACTACAGGTCTTAACTATAGGATCTTACATATAGGAGGGGCGTAATTCCTTATTAAAAACAATTGGTTAACATACCCCCGTCTGACCGTTTATGCGTGGATTGGGGATTTTCTATGACCGTTTATGCGTAAAAGGGCTGCGCTCCGTCTGACCGTTTATGCGTGGATAACTGCCCTCCTCCCCAGGCTTATGCACCGCGGACATGCGAGGGACTCGGCAGCAATCGCAACCCGCGTGGGCCGTCGCTAGCGCGCAGTTTCGGGTACACCGCGAGCACCTTTTTGAGCGCCGCGAGCGCCTTGCGTTTGAAGTCCGCTGTGCCTTGGGGTGTGTAGGGATAATCGGCCCCGAATTGGAGCTGCAACGCGCCCCACGGGATCTCGGTTAGCCGCTCGAGGTAACTCATGCGATAGGTCAACCAGGTGTACAGATCGAGCGCCATAGGTGAGCGCTTCAGCGCTTTCAAGGCGCGCAAATCAATCGGGATGGGACGGTCAGTAACCTCATGGAAAAAGCGATCGGACAGGGTCACCGAGGAGGCCCACAGCGCCGCTTGATCGGGTTGTTTGGGGTCCCACCAGAGCCGCGCGCGATCCGCGATCGTAACGGTCTCCAACGCCCAAGTGCCGGGCGCGTCGTAGGTGCATGACACCGTCGAGGCAAACAATCGCCGCATCTGGTCTCGCAGCCGCGTAATGCTCCCCCACCGGCCGCCGGTGGGGATCATGTCGAGCTGTGCCATGAATCGTGACAAGGTATCGCCCAAGACGAGCTCGCGCTCGCGAGTGCGGACCGCCTCGGTAGTCAGCCATGCCAGCAGCAAGCGAGGCACCGTGCCATACGGCAACCCGGCGTGCGGATGTCCCATCATGACGAGAGAAAATGCACCGTTGGTGCGCTCGAAGACTAGGCCGTCGGGGCGACTGTGGGGCATCGAGGCCTGCACCAGCGCGCGCGCCATGTAGCCCAGGGCGCCCGCCTCCTTCGCCTCTTCGGACTCGATGGCAAGGGCCTGCTGAATCAGTCGGTTGAGATTCTTGTTATTCAATGAGGTTATAAATATAACTTTATAGTTATATAGTTAGCTATATAGATATTTTTTCAATGCTTCCTCAACAAGCTGCTGCTGCGTTACGCGTTTGCCGGAACTCACCGACTGCTCAAGCGCCCGGCGCTTCAAATCATTGATCAGCGCCACCGGCAGTTGCATGACCATTTGCTTGCGAAACTCCGTAGGCACCTCCGCCACTGGCGACTCCGCTCGAGGATTTGTCGCAGGCTTGGGTTGCCGATCAGTGGCGGCGCCACCCTCGAGAAACGCGTCGATGTTGGGTTTGGATTTCATGCCGTCACCTCAGCGAGAAAAGCTTCCATTTCTTGGCTGGACGATGGGTCCTTACCGAGCTCTTGAACGATTGCGCCTTCGCCGATCGCACGCCGGTACGCGACCCGTTCGCAAGCACGCGAACTCAGAACCGGCAGTTTTTGCTCATGTAGGAAGGCGAGCATCTCGGCGGCATCCTTGGTTCGTGAATCAATCCGGGTGAGGAAAATCCGCACTTGTAGATCGGAGTTGTAATCCTTGGCCATGTCGATGACTTCCAGTAGGTCCGTCATCGCCGCGGCGTCGAGATTTGAGGCGCCCACAGGAACAATCGCTTGTCGCGCCAGAAGCAGGGCACTGCGTAGACCCACCGAATCGCGGCCGCCGGCGTCCACCACGGTGTGTGCGAAACCCTCGGACAATGTCTTGCCCTCCGACAAAATCGCCTTTCCAGCCAAACACGTCGTCGTGGGGGAAGGTTCGCGTTGCGCGTCGCGCCGCCAGGCCGC
Source organism: Betaproteobacteria bacterium (assembly GCA_025355395.1). Taxonomy (GTDB): domain Bacteria; phylum Pseudomonadota; class Gammaproteobacteria; order Burkholderiales; family Casimicrobiaceae; genus CAIWHR01. The sequence goes on along the minus strand of JANXZT010000492.1, from coordinate 4,023 downwards.
CCAGCTCGCGGCGCTCGCCTGCGGATCTCCATCGATCAGCAGCGTCCGCTCGGTGCGCGCCAGCATCGTCGCCAAGTGCACCGCCGTGGTGGTCTTACCGACCCCGCCCTTGGTATTCACTACCGCATAAATCATAGATAACTACTTATATAGAAAACTATATAGCTATTATGACAAGTCCTTTGCAAAATCGCAAAACATGAGCCTAATCCTCGGTGATTCCCCGCATAGGCAGTCATAGTCCTGGACTCTTCGCAACCGGCTTCATGGCTCACAGTAACAAAGTTTGACATCGCGCGCGTGTCGAGCCAGGCTTAGCACATGAATATTTCCCTCACCGACCAGCTAGAAAAATTCGTCTCCGAACAAGTCCAGTCCGGCGCCTACCAATCAGCTAGTGAAGTGGTGCGCGATGGACTGCGGCTGCTTGCTGAACGGCGTAAAACTGAAGAGCTAAAACTCGCGGCATTGCGGGCCGCGATCCGTGAAGGCCTCGATAGCGGTCCCGCTGAACCACTCGACATGGAAGCGATCATCGCCGAAGCACGCGCAGGCTATCAGCGTCGCGCTTGACCGTGGCGCACATCGTTCGCAGGCCTCGAGCTCGTCAGGATCTCGTCGAGATTTGGCTTTACATCGCCGATGAATCTGGTGAGCCGCGGGCCGATCGCTATTTGCGTCGACTCAATGATGTCGTCAGCTACCTAGCACAGCAGCCATTGATGGGGCGCAAGCGACCTGAAATTTCGGAGGAGGGGATTCGCAGTTTTCCCGCCGAATCCCATGTCATTTTCTATATCGCTCTCCAAGACGGTATCGAGTTGGTGCGAGTGATTCACGGATCACTGGATCTCGAAAAAGCGTGGACAGCCGATGAGGGTGACAAAGGCAAGCACTGATGCGTTCGAACTCCTCAGTCCTTCCAGAAATTCATAAACCGCTCCGAGGCCGGTGACTGAGACTTTCCTCGACGCGAGGGTGCTCAAATTTCAGGTGACCACAAAATAGGGCGGAATTGGCCCCACTCAACGCTGCGAACCATAACGCTTGTCATTAATAATGCACTTCGTTATTATTGGTCGTGGCGATCAAGTCATTCAAGGACAAAGCGACTGCCGCGGCATTTGCCGAACTGCCGGTCCGTTCCCATCCGCCGGACATTCGAAAACGCGCGCTCGCGAAACTGCAACAGCTTGATGCGGCGATGAGCTTAGAGGATTTGCGTGTTCCGCCGAGCAATCGACTCGAGCCGCTCGCGGGAGATCGCGATGGACAGCACAGCATCCGCATCAACAAGCAGTGGCGGCTCTGCTTCGTATTCGGCAAAGACGGCGCCGAGGATGTCGAGATTTCGAAGCACTACGAGTGAGGAGGAGGGCAACCGATGAGCATTCGAATTGAGGATTTGGCGAAGACGGATTTCCGCTCCGTAACGGTCGGCGGCGGCAAGCGAATTGCACCGACCTCGCCCGGGGCGATGCTGCGCGAGGAGTTCTTGAAGCCGATGGGTCTCACCAACTATCGGCTGGCTAAGGAGATCGATGTGCCGGCGCAGCGCATCGGCGACATCATCGCGGGCAAGCGCGGCATCACGGCGGATACGGATCTGCGGCTGTGCCGATTCTTTGGGCTCACCGATGGCTGGTGGCTGCGGCTTCAAGGCGATTATGAGACGCGCCTTGCACGGACAACGCTTTCCAAAAAGCTCGCGAAGATCAAGCCCTGGTCGGCGCACCTGGAGGCGAAAGCATCATGAGCACCGCTGCTGATATTCGTATCGCCCTTGATCTACCGGACGAGGAATCTCAGGCGCTAGCGCAGTTCGTGAAGCGGGTGACCTGGAGCGCGATGCGCGAGTGCGCTGTCGACGAGGCCGAGTGCTATCAGATACGCGCGGCCATCAACAAGCTTCAAAGCGCGCTCGCCGATGCAGGCTACGCGCCGCGGTGAGCAAAATTCCTACGAAGGAGGGTGGGGCGTCAAACGAGACAACGTCGCCGTCTCAACAACCGACTGCGGATGAGATCGCGGGTATGCATTGGTGGAACTCAATGACGGAGGCAGAGCGCGCCAAGGCGCTTGAGCTCGCCGGCTGGAAATCTGGAGGCGCTTGGACGCCAAGCGCTGCCGATGCATGGACTGCGCACAAACAGCGCTCTGCGGTGAAAGATTAGTCATCGGCGTGATCTTCGTCGTTATCCAGCTCCTCCTTTTTCAGATATCGATGAAGGCGGCCATCACCCGCGCGCCGGTATAAGGCATCTCGCATCGGAAGAAGAACTTTGTCAGTGCGTCTTGTGATTTCCTCCTCGTAAGGCAGCGGTTCCGATTCGCTGGGAAAGCCGAACAATCCGGCTTCGTAGAATTCCTTGACCGATTTCGCTTGTTGCTGCGCTAGCAGCCGAAATTGTCGTTCTTGGACTTTTGAGATGTTGATGGCTGTCGCCCCCAGCCTGAATCCTTTGCCGACCAGAAGCATCACAGGAATGATGAGCAGCGCCGGCACGAGCCATCTTTCGGTAACGAGGTCCAGTACCCACGGCGAGACTCGCTAATACGCCGGCGCCGACTCCACAGGCGATTGCCCAGACATTTGATTTGGCCGCATTCATCTGGAATTTATGCTGGTCAGATGAGTCACGAATACCTTCAAGTTTTTTGACGAACCGCTCGGTCTCTTGTCTCTCAACGTCCCAATCCGGTTGAGGGTTGTGTAATGTCTTGAGCCACAGCACCAGTTCTTCTAGTTGGTCTTTTGGTAGCTGGCGCAGGGCATCCGCGACCGGCTCTATCAGCTTCGCTGTCGTTTTTAGTTCCGCCTCCCGTGCCTGCCGCTCCTGTATGCGTTTGTCTTCAGCGACTGCCTCATCAGAACTTTTGTTGGTGATTTTCAATGTGACCGCCTCCCGCGTAGATACAAAATGCTGCTGGATTGGACGCTCGTCCAAGGCCATCATTGCCGAGCTTCACGGCCCCGACTTGGCCATGCTGTCGAGAACGGCACCGAATTCATCACAATGAGCGACGTGGCCGCGTTGTGATTCTTCGAACAGCAGCAGCATCTGGTTTGCCAGCTTAGTGTCACAACGGTGCTCGCTTCTGACCATCCGCTCCGTGCATCGGTCTACTCTTAAATTACGCTGAGCGAGTCAGTCTTTCCAAAAGCTTTTGAACCGCTCCGGGCTCAGCTCCGTATAGCGTACCGTGTGGGTAATATTTCGGTGCCCAAGATATTGCTGGATCGAGCGAGTGTCATGTCCCTCATTCGCGAGTTTGTAGCCGACCGAGTGTCGAAGCATGTGCGGATGGATAGGGAAGGGGAGCTTGGCGAGCTCGCCGGCTCGCGCGATCAGCTTCCTGGCCGTCGCCGGCGTCATGGGGCCGCCACGCTCGGTCACAAACAAATACGGCGACTCCGGATAGTCGCGTCGGAGCTCGCGCAACGCCCGAAGTTCGGGCCCACGGATCGGATGCGTCGAGGCCAGGCCGTTCTTCAATCGCACCACATGGACCAGGCCCATCTTCAAGTCGATCTGCTCCCAGCGCATCGTCACGAGCTCCGAGACTCGCAGCCCGTGCCGGTAGGCCAAGAGGATGAGCGTCCGATCGCGCGCACCGTGACGGCCCACCTTGCTCGAGGCCTGCAGGAGTTTCTCGACCTCTGCCGGCGTTAAGTATTCGCGGGTGCGCCGATCAAGATTAGAGGTTCGGCGTGGGGGGATAGAAGAGGAGGGGGCCGCTTGAGATCTCGGCGCTGAGGGCTTCCTATTGCGTTCGCTCGAGCGAACTTTCCCAATTACGGGTGTTAAGGCAGGCCCTTGCTGTTTTTGCCGAGTGGCGGATTTACGCGCGGATGTGGCCATCCGCGTATTCTAGCCGATCTGATCTTTCCCAATAAGGGTTCTTTATGGGAATGTCGACGGTTAATCCGCGAACGACCGCTCAACGGCAATCAGTTCAAAATTGGGAAAGTCATATTGAATAAGTTAGGCCTCCGCGACCGCGGCAATCGACACCTTAAGG
>JANXZT010000300.1 GCA_025355395.1 Betaproteobacteria bacterium | reverse complement strand
AACAACCAGGTGGGCTTCACCACCTCGCCGCAGGATTCCCGGCCCACGCGCTACCCGACCGCCATTGCCCGCGTCGTGGACGCGCCCGTCTTCCACGTCAACGGGGACGACCCGGAAGCCTGCCTGCTGGCTATCGACATCGCACTCGAATACCGGGCGAAGTTTCACAAGGATGTGTTCGTGGACCTCGTGTGTTTCCGCCGCCTGGGCCACAACGAGGCCGACGAGCCGATGGTCACCCAGCCGCTCATGTACAAGAAGATCAACCAGCACCCCGGCACGCGGCGGCTTTACGCCGACCGGCTGGTGGCGGACGGCCTCCTCACCAATGAGGACGCCGAGGCAATGGTGGCGACCTACCGCACCGCGATGGACCGTGGCCAGCACACCAACAAGACGGTGCTGTCGCATTACAAGCCGACGGTTACGGTCGACTGGACGCCGTACATGGGCCACCACTGGACGGATCCCGTCGATACCACCGTGCCGCGCGAGCGCCTCGTCGCGATCGCGCGCGGCGTGGCGGCGGTGCCGGCGGGCTTCAAGCTCCATTCGCGTGTGGAAAAGGTGATGGCCGATCGCCGCGCCATGGCGGACGGAAAATCCCCGCTCGACTGGGGCATGGGCGAGACGCTCGCCTACGCCACGCTGCTCGATCAGGGATACGGCGTGCGGCTCTCGGGCGAGGACATCGGGCGCGGCACTTTTTCGCACCGGCACGCGGTGCTGCATGACCAGAACCGCGAGAAGTGGGATGACGGCACCTGGATTCCGCTTCAGCACGTGCGTGAAGGCCAGCCGGAATTCGAGATCATCGACTCGGTTCTGACCGAGCAGGCCGTCGTCGGCTTCGAGTACGGATACTCCACTTCAGACCCGACCCGGCTCGTGGCATGGGAGGCGCAGTTCGGCGATTTCGTCAATGGCGCGCAGGTGGTGATCGATCAGTTTATCAGCGCCGGCGAAGTCAAATGGGGGCGCATCTGCGGCCTGGTGATGCTCCTGCCCCATGGCTACGAGGGGCAGGGACCGGAACATTCCTCAGCCCGGCCGGAGCGCTTCCTTCAGCTCTGCGCGCAACACAACATGCAATTCTGCGTGCCATCGACGCCGGCCCAGGTTTTTCACATGCTGCGCCGGCAGATGATCCGCAACTATCGCAAGCCGCTTATTGTGATGACCCCGAAGAGCCTGCTGCGCCACAAGGAGGCCGTCTCGACGCTCGACGAGCTTGCAACGGGCAAATTCCAGACGGTCATTCCGGATGGGGCGTCCCTCGATGCCAAGCGCGTGCGCCGCGTGCTGGTCTGCTCGGGCAAGGTGTACTTTGAGCTCGCCGCCTATCGCCGTGAGCAGAAGATCGACGATATCGCCATCATCCGCGTCGAGCAGCAATATCCGTATCCGCACGCCGACTTCGCCGCCGCCATCGCCCGCTTCGGCAACGCACGCGAGGTGGTGTGGGTGCAGGAAGAGCCGCAGAACCAGGGCGCATGGTATCGGCTGCGTGCGTATCTTCGCGCCGACATCCCGGCGAAACAGCTCCTCGCTTACGCCGGGCGGCCGATCTCGGCGTCGCCGGCCGTAGGCTATGCTGCCAAGCATCAGGCCGAACAGAAGCAGCTTATCGAGGACGCGTTCGCTGCCACGCTAAAATCAGGCGAAATGGTCATCGCCCACTAGGGTCTCCACGCCACCCGCTCGCACGCATGGATATAGTGTGAACAGGCCCTGAGCGAATCCTCACCGGGAAGCAATTCATGCGCATCGAAGTCAAGGTTCCGCAGCTACCCGAGTCGGTGGCCGAAGCCACGCTCGTGAACTGGCACAAGCAGCCGGGCGAAGCGGTACGCCGCGACGAAAATCTCATCGACATCGAGACGGACAAGGTCGTGCTCGAACTGCCGGCGCCCGATTCGGGTGTGCTGGTCGAAGTGCGCAAAGCCGACGGCTCGACGGTGGCCGGACTGGAAGTCATCGCGGTCATCGACACCGAAGCCAAAGCCAAAGCAACGGGAGCCGCCAAGGCCGACGGCGGCACGCAGCGCGAACCCGCACCGACCGCGGCAGCCAGTGCAAACATTCCGTCCCATGTATCGCCGGCGGCATCCGGCAAGGGGGCGACCGCGTTGCCTGCCGCGCGCAAGCTCATGGCCGAAGCCGGCATCGACCCCGCGTCGGTGACGGGCACCGGCCGTGGAGGACGCGTTACCAAGGGTGACGTGATCGCGGCGAATGAAGCGAAAGGCGAACTGCCATCACCGGCGTCCACACCCACCCCGGCACCTGTAGCGCGCACGGTGCCAACGCCAACCCCCGCTATCCGTCCGCCGTCGGTGCAGGGTGCGCGCCCCGAGCAACGGGTGCCGATGTCACGGCTGCGGCAGCGCGTGGCCGAGCGTCTGGTGCAATCGCAGTCGACGGCGGCGATTCTCACCACGTTCAATGAAGTCAACATGCAGCCGGTGAT
>JANXZT010000487.1 GCA_025355395.1 Betaproteobacteria bacterium | reverse complement strand
AGCGTCCCGCTTGTATCCGGCCCACGCCGAGCATCTCGCCAATCCGGTAATTGTCCAGCCCGTCGGCCGCCAGCAGCACAATGCTGGCGCGCCGGGCCAAACGCACTTCCGTGGTATTCGAGTGCGCCAGCTTCACCAGCTGCTCCCGCTGCGCGTCGTTCAGTTCAATCGCACTTGCCTTTCGCATCGCCGCCTCCAAAGGGCATCGTATACACCTTGGAATCGGCAAATTATTGATAGTTCCACTAAATACGAAGCACTACACTAGCTCGTCTCTTGCCCGAAAATTCCGACGCTCATTGCCTCGATGGCGGCGATCACCGCCGTTACGTCGATCGCCTCCATGCAAAGCGCCCGTGCGCAGCGATCCGGCGGCGCTCCGAACAGACGCTCGCAGCGGCGCACCCACGACACCTCGCGAAAGAACTGGATCGTCTGGTCGCGGCACGGGAACGGATCGATGGTGACGGCGCGGTAAGGCACGCCGGAAAAGAATTCGCCCGGGCCGCAAATCGTGGCCGAACCCGGACCAAACAGGGCGACGGTGGGGACGCCGACAACGCGTCCCAGATGCGCGATGCCGGTGTCGGGCGCAACCACCAGCCGGGCCGTGGCGAGGAGATGCCACATCGCGGCCAGGCTCAGGTTGCCGGCAAAGACGTGCTCGCCGCGGTTAGGCGCGACGGCTTCGATGAGCGCATCTTCACCCGGTCCGCAACTCCACGCGATTTGCAGGCCGCGCGCGGAAAGCCATTGCGCCAGCGCGCGCCAACGGGCCGGCTCCCACTGCTTCAAGCGTGAGCTCGCACCCACATGCAATACGGCGTACTCGCCGTCGATCACCGGCGTGTCGGCGGCCGCAGGCGCGGGCCAATCGGCGGCGCGATACGGCGGCGGCGCGTTTCCCGACTGCAACAACATGGCGGTTTCAACCAACGCGGTCGGTGTTTGCGAATACGGCCGCAACTCGTCCACGGGCCAGTTCTTGTGCGCCGGCCGGTCGCCTTCGAGGGCCACGATCCAGCGGGCGCCGAGGGCACGCGCGAGCCACGACCAGCGGTTGTCCGCCGGCAGCACCGCAAGATCGAAGCGCGGTCCGCGCAGCAGCGGCCATAGCGTGCCCACATCGCGCGAATCGAAAGGATGAGCGATCACCCCATAGGGCCTGCCTGCGTACAACGGGGCGTATGCCCGCGGCACCGTCATGACGATCTCGCTATCGGGATGGCGCGCGCGCAGTTTCGCAATCAGCCCGGTCACCATCAGCGTGTCGCCCAGCAGCAGGTGATGCAGGATGAGTATCCGTCGCGGCGTCGGTTGGGCCTGGCGCCGCATCCCCCAGCGCAGCATCGCCAGCGTGACGACCACAAAGCGCATCGGCGCACGGCTACCGGCCACGCGCGGCCTCCGCTGCCAATTGACGCAGCGATTCATCGAGCATGAGGAGCGAGAGCACCTGCTCGGCCAAGGCCGGCGTGTTGGTATAGGCGCGCAGCATCGCGTCGATCCGGTCGGCATGCAATTGACCGCCGGTAAGACGTGCCAACGATGCGCCCGCGGTCAGGCGCCGTGGGGCAAGCTCGCCTTGCAGCCAGCCGGCCAGCGGCGGATTGAAACCGCGTTTTTTGCGGGCGAACACGCCGAGCCGGTCGAGCTCCGGCGCAAGGGTCGCGAGATAGCGCTTGGGTGGATGAGTGAAGCGGACCTTCTCCGGCAACCCGAGCACAGCCTGCACAAAGCGATGGTCCAGAAGCGGCGCGCGCAGCTCGAGCCCGTGCGCCATCGTGCACAGATCGGCCTTGCGCAGCACATATTCGGGAAGATAGTTCGCGAAGTCCCAGCGCAGCAGGCGCTCCGTGGGATTACGCCCAAGGACGTCGGGCGCGCGCCAGCGATGCGGCGGCAGGTTTCCCGCATCGGGTTGCAGGAATCGGCGCTGATTGGGCGTGAGCCCCGAAAACCGCAACGAATAGGCGTCTTCCCAGCTCATCGCCATTTCCGCAGCGATTTTGCGCCAACCCTTGGACCGCGCATCGGGTAACGCCGGGACCCCGAGCCGCCAACCGTCGCGCCACGCGCTGCGAACATGCTTCGCGACGCGCTTGTAGCCGGCGAAAAGCTCGTCACCCCCATCGCCCGCCAGCACCACGGTGACCTCTTTCACGGTCTCGCGGGCGAGATACCATGTCGGAAACGACGAAGGATCGGCGAACGGCTCGTCGAGCGCAGCAACGATGCGATCGAAATCCTCGCCGATCGAGGCAGGAATGACGATGCGCTCGTTGCGCATTCCAAGCGCCGCGGCGGTCGCTGCGGCCGCCGCGCTTTCGTCGAACGCCGAGCCCGGAAACGCCGCTGAAAAGGATCGCAGCGAGGTATGCCCCGTGGTCGCGAGTTGGCACGCTATGGCGGCGGAGTCGACGCCACCGGACAGAAAGAGGCCGAGCGGGCGATCGGCCACCAGTCGTTTTTCAACAGCGTCGGCGAATAGCGCGGCGCCATTGGCAGCGGGGTCGGCGGCGGGGGTCCAATAGCGCTTGACGTCGACTTCCCCGCCATCGAGCGGGTACTCGGCGCGATGGCCGTTGGGCAGTCGCGCAATCGCCGAGAACACGGTGAGCGGTGCGGGAATGTACCGGTGCGCGAGAAACGCGTCGATACCTTCGCGCGAAAAGCCTCGGCTATCCGACGGCAGCCAGGGCAGGATACTGCGCACCGTCGAGCCGAAGGCGAGGCTCCCGCCGATCTGCGCATACAGCATCGGCTTCTTGCCCAGGCGATCGCGCACGAGATGCACGCGCCGGGTGCGGTAGTCGACCAGCCCGAATGCGAACATGCCGACGAGCCGCGCCAACAGACCGTCGATGCCGTATGCATCGTAGGCGTGCAGGATGAACTCCGTGTCGGATCGGGTACGAAACCGCGCGCCGCGCGCCTCCAGCGCCCGCGCTTCATCCTGCCAGCCGTAGACTTCGCCGTTGTAGCAGATCCATACCCGACCGTCCGCGCTGGCCATCGGCTGGTCGGCCACCGGCCGCGGGTCGATGATCGACAGCCGCGCATGAATGAGTGCGGCAGATGCCGGTTGCGCCTCGTCGATGGCAGCGCCGCCGGTTCCCAAGGCAACGATGTGTTGCGCGTCCGGACCGCGCATGCGCAGTGCATCGAGCATTCGCGCCCGCACGTCCGGCCCCACCGGGCGCCCGAAATGACCCGCGATGCCGCACATCAGCGTCGCGCCCCTGCCACGCGCGCGAACACCGCTTCCATCGCCTCGGCCATGGTGTCGATCCCGAAATGCGCTTCTGCATACGTCCGCCCGGCCATGCCCATCGCTGCCCGCAATGACGGATTGCGCATCAGCCGTTCGAGTGCTGCCGCCAATGCGGCGACATCGCGCGGCGGCACGATCAATCCGGTCGTCTCATGAATCACCGCTTCCTCGATGGCGCCAACGGCGGTGCTGACCGTGGCGCGCGCGCACGATGCCGCCTGCATCAGGCTTTGCGGCACGCCTTCCTCGCCCCACGACGGCAACGCGACGATATCGGCACACCCGAGCCATTCTTCCACATCGTCGCGATTGCCGGCGAAACGAACGTCTTGCGCTAGCCCCGCGGCAGCGACGCGCGCTTCGAGATGGGCTCGTCTTGGTCCATCGCCAACCACCAGCAGCTGCCAGCCGGATACGCGCGGGCGCAGCAGAAGCCACGCATCGAGGAGATCGTCGTGCCCTTTCCAGTCGCGCAGCGTCGCCACGATGGCGAGCGCAGGCCGCTGGTCGACCGCGAGCCGGGCGCGCATCGCCGTGCCCTCGCGCGGCGCGAACCGTGCCAGGTCGATTCCAGTGCGCACGGAGGTGATGCGCGACGCTTCGTATTGGTTCTCACGCACGAGCGCTCGCTTCAGCGCCTCGCCGGTCACCACGATATGCGCGGTCGCGCGTTGATAGAGCCATCGGGTCGATCGGGAGCGATTGACGCGCGTCGAAACGTGACGGGTGCGCACGATCGGAGGCAACCGCGGATGTCCGATGCGCACCAACGCTGCCAGCCACGAATCGGCCGAGCTGTGGGTGTTGCAGACATCGAACGCGTGCCCGTGTCGGTGCATCCATCGCCGCAGGGCAAGATAACCTTCGGGTCGGCGAAACTCGATGGGCAAGGCGTCGACGGACAAGCCCCGCGCGCGGGCCGCAGCATGGATCGAAGCGTGTGCGGGTGTGAGCAGATGCACCCGGTGCCCGCGCCGCTGCATGGCTTCCATCTCGGTCAGGACGCGGATCTCCTGCCCACCCCAGCCGCAGGACGCCTCGGTGTGCACTATCGCGAGGCTCACGCGGGCAGCCGCCAATCCGGCAGATGACGCCTGAACCAGCGCTCGAGGATGAGCAGTGCCCACAACCGCCCGGCGTCGCTGCGGCGGCCCCCCCGATAGGCCGCGAGCAGGCGCGGCAAGGCGCCTTCGCGAAAGATGCCTCGGCGATCGAGGCCCGCCAGATGGTCATCGAGATCGGCGGCGAGCGGTGCCGCCAGCCATTCGCCGAGCGGCATGACAAAGCCCTGCTTCGGCCGGTCGACGATATCCGCCGGCAGATATTTCCGGGCGAGACGCTTCAAAAGATCCTTGTGCGATGCACCGCGGATCTTGTGCGACGGCGCGAGCCGCGCGGCAAACTCGTAGAAACGATGATCGAGATAAGGCACCCGGGCCTCGAGGGAATGGGCCATGGTCGCGCGATCGACCTTGGTCAGGAGATCGTCGGGCAACCACAACCGGGTATCGACGTGCAACAGCCGGTCGAGATATTCCGGCGAATTGCATTCGGCATAGGCACGCGCCGCCAGGCTTCCGACATCGGGCGCATCGTGCGTGGCCGTGAGCATCGCAGGCGACAGCAGCGTCGGATGTTGCAGCACGTCGAAGAGATTCGGGACGGTCCGATAGCGCCGCGGCAAGGGTTCGGTCATCGCCCGGAGCAGCCGATCCTTGCGCCAGCCGGCGGGCAGTGCCCGCACCAGCGCCCGTGCCGGCGAAGCGGGATGGCCGAGCCAGCGAGTGAGGCGTTCCTCGCGCACGCGCTTGCTGTAATTGTTGTATCCGCCGAACACCTCGTCGGCGCCTTCGCCGGTCAACACCACCGTGACATGCCGGCGCGCTTCCTGCGCGAGCAGCATCGTCGGCAGCGCGGCCTGATCGGCGAAGGGCTCGTCGAATACATCGACCCACGCATCGAAGGCACCCAGCACATCGTCGGCGCCGAGCATGAGGTTATGGTGCCGGCTGCCAAGATGCGCCGCCACCCGCGCCGCATGCAGGTGCTCGCTGGCGACCCCGCCGCCCACAAAGCCGATGTTGAAGGTCTCGACGGCGCCGCCGGTCAGGTCGGTCATCACCGCGGCGACCAGGCTCGAATCCACGCCACCGCTCACGAACGCGCCCAGCGCCACGTCGGCCACCAGCATGCCTTCTATCGATGCGCGCAACGCCGCGTCGAGTGCGGCAACGGCATCGGGATCGTCGAGATGCAGCTTGTCGGCGTAATCGGGGCGCCAGAACTCGCGCTCATGCAGCGTATCGTCGGCGAGGCGCAGCGTTTTTGCCGGCTGGAGCTTCCGCACCGACGAGAAGATCGTGTAGGGGGCCGGAATGAACTGGCATTCGAGATACAGACGCAACGCAGCGAGATCGATCTCGCGCTTCACCGCCGGATGGGCGATGACAGCCTTCAACTCGGAGCCAAAGACGAAGGTCCGGCCATCCCACGCGTAATACAGCGGCTTCACTCCCAGATGATCGCGCGCCAGAAAGAGTGTCTCGGTGCGCGCATCCCACAGCGCAAACGCAAACATGCCGCGCAGCCGCGTAACCATGCCTTCGCCCCACGCCTGCCAGCCGGCGAGGAGCACCTCGGTGTCGCCCTGCGAGCGGAAGATCCAGCCCGTTCGGGCGAGCTCCTCGCGCAGCGCGTGAAAATTGTAGATCTCGCCGTTGAACACGACGGTATGCGCCCCGTCCGGGCTCGTCATCGGTTGGGAACTGCCGGCGATGTCGATGACGGAAAGCCGGCGGTGTCCCAGGTGGACGGAGCCGGATTCGAAATAGCCGTCGGCATCGGGCCCGCGGTGAACGAGCGTACCGGTCATGGCCCGGATCAGCCCCGCAGGGGCCGAATCGGTAGCGACGAAGCCGGCAATGCCGCACATTTCAGGCGCTCTTCGACGCAAGCTGCATGAGCGGCGCCATCGCATCGAGCAACACTTGGTCGGGAAGATTCGCGATCGTTTCCGGCGCCTGCAGCCACAAGGCACGGTTTCCGATGGGATGCCAGCGCGACGGATCGTCGTGACCGCCGCTTTTGGCGAAGAGCCCCAGGACGCCGCCGGGGCTCGCCGCCGCCACGTGCATCAATCCCGAGTCCGGGACCACGGTGGTACGCGCATCATGGAGGAGTGCCGCCACCTGCTGGATCGTTCCCTGGAAGGGATGGATGTGGGCGACGCCGCGCGCGAGCACCGGCCGCACAATGGCGTCGTCACCGGGATAGCGCCGGTCGTCGCGTGCGCCGGGTGTCCAGGACAGCACGGTGTCGAGATTCCATCGCGACTTCCACACATCCGTCCAGCGCACCACTTGTTCCGCGGTTGGTTGCTTTTCGGCCCACCGCGCACCCAACCCAAGCACGATATAGGCGCGCGGCTCGAGCGCGCGACCACGAAGCCACTGGGCGACGAACGAGCGATCTTCTGGCGGAGGCTGGTAGGACGACTCCGGCCACCGGGCGGGAACATCGACGCCGAGCGGACGCAACAAGGCGCCCATGCGGTCGAGCTCGTGGCCACCCGCTATCTCGGGCAACCGATCGGTGAGCCGGCCGCTGTAACGCGCAGCCTCTTCGGCAAATGCGACCGTACGGGCGGCGCCGGCGACAAGCGTACGCCGAACCGCGCGCGGGGAAGCCTCGCCGTTCATGGCGATGGCCCAATGAAATCGCTCGCTGCGCAAGCGCCAGAAAAGCGCTAATTGCGAGAGCGCCGCCACCGGGCGCAACCGGCCACCGTCGCGCACCCGCGGATAGACCCACAGCCGGTCGACGGCCGCATGACCGCGCACAATCCACGCGTTGTAATCGTTGGCCAGGAGGTGAAGCTCGGCACCAGGCAGCGCGGTCCGCAAATGGGCAAGCACCGAAGTCGTGAGCAGGAGATCGCCGATCTTGTCCCGCTTCACGAGCAGGATTCGCAGGGTGGGGGCGGGAGGGTACAATCGCGCGGCCCGCGGCTAAGAAGCGCGGGAATATCCTTCGATGACCGGCAATTGTAACCGGTGGCTCGTTTACTTCGCGGCCGCCTACCTCGCTCTTCAGGCCACCAATTTCGGCACGTTCTGGCGGTCGGCTACGTTTATCGGCGCGGTCCTGCTCGCGGCCTGCGCCTGGCGCGAGCAGCAGTCCAGGCCCGATGGGCGCATCACCTCGCCGGGCCTGATCGTGCTGATACCGCTCGTGGTCTGGCTCACTTGGTCGTCGCTGACATGGTTCTGGTCGGTCAACCCGGCGTACTCCCGGCAAGAGCTCAAGGCCGAAGTCCTCGACACGGCGCTGATGATGGGGACGTTCTACATCGCTGCGCGCAGCACCGCTTCGTTTCGCCTGATCATGAGCGCCGTCGTCGGCAGCTTTGCCTTCTTCACCGCCCTCGCCTGCATCCTGTCGCTGTTGCCATGGGGCTGGAACCCCGATCGCTTTCATCACGGGATCGGGCCGTTCTCGACATACCTCGTATTGATGGCGCCCTTGCTGCTGCTACTCGCCCCAGCGCCGATCGGATTCCGGCGCGACAGCCGTTCTCTCGTGGCCGGTGCAATCCTCCTGGTACTGCTGCTGGCGAGTGCAAAGCTCACCAACAACCGGATCGTCTGGATCGCGCTCTTCACCGTGCTGGCCGTGGCGGCAATCGGCGGATGCTGGCGTTGGCCGCGGGCACTGGTGCGCACCGGGTGGCGCTGGGTGTTGCCTCTGGCCGTGGTAGTGCTCGTGCTGGTCCTGGCGTTTCTCAACGCGGTGGTGGAGCGCAACGAAATCGATTACGCGGGCATTAGCTCGGTCCAAGAAGCGCTGGCCGACGACCCGCGCCTTGCGCTCTGGTCCAGCACGTTCGAAAAGATCCGCGCCCGTCCCTGGCAGGGCTACGGATTCGGCCGCAAAATCCTCGCCGCCGAGCTCACGCGCGAGCTCCACGACCCGCTGCTCACGCATGCCCACAATATTTTTGTAAGTCAATGGCTGCAGGTCGGCGCGGTGGGCCTGCTGGCGTTTGTGAGTCTCCTCGCCGGCATCGCGTGGCGCATGCTTACCTTCCTCCGATCCCGAGACGATGCTCTCGCCCTGGTCGGATTGATCGGACTCTCCCTGCTCGCGGGCATGGTCGTCAAGAACCTGACCGATGATTTCATGTTCGACAGCAACGGCCGCGCCTTCTGGTGCCTCATGGCCGTGCTGCTCGGGTATGGAAGCTTTAAATCCAGACACGGCACGGATATACCATGGCCGAGTACACGGCAGAAATCCGGTGGCAGCGCCACGACCAACGCTTCACCGACTATCGCTACAGCAGCGCCCACGCCTGGGTCTTCGATGGCGGTGCACAGGTCCCGGCGCCTTCATCGCCGCACCTAATCCCGCCCATCTGCCGTCGACCCGGAGGAGGCGT